>JAAYOA010000118.1 GCA_012520525.1 Clostridiaceae bacterium
CAACTCCGATGCCAACACCAGCTCCTACCGTTGCTCCCACCACACCAAAACCAGTGCCAACTCCGACATACGATGACGATTGGGACGACGATGACGACGATGATTGGGATGACGATGACGACGACGATGATGACGATGACGACGATGATGATGACGATTAATTTTAAATCACCGAGAGATATTTGATCGAATAAGAATTAATCCAATGAGATACACTGCCAAATATCATTGAGAAATTTGGCAGTGAATTACTTTTAGATTTAGATCAAAGTTACAATTTGTAACCATTAAAGAACGATGAGTATTTTTTCATTGATTTTGAAGTATTTTAAATGTTCGTTAAGCTTTGGTTTATATGAGTATAATCTGCAATTATTACTACAATGAGTTACAATTATTTTAACTGTAAAAACTTATTGTACACTTGTTCCGCAACAGATAAAGAAGAATCCTGGATACAGAAACTCTACTATATTGTTTAAAAATACGTGTACACAGATGTATTTAATGATCTATTTTAGGAGGAGAAGCAGATAATGAAACAGCAATATTGTCCGGAGTGTGGTCGAAAACAAATGCCTGATGCTGTTTTTTGTGACGGCTGCGGTTATGATTTTAAGAATACTTTTCTAGACGTTGAGCAGGAAACTCCGTTAATCTCAAATAACCCACAAATTGACAGGGAGAAAATAAGTGGTGTTGATTCTTCAGTTTCGCCTGTTCAGACCAGTAAAGACGCAGATATAACATCCCGTGCTGCGACAAATTTTCCTGAAAATGAAGCGGACCTGCAGACAGATATTCTTACAGATCAGGACACAACTAATTCTGGAAATGTTAAGAATGAAATTCCGCCTATGCCTTATTTTAGACCTGATGTAGCTGAGAGACCGCCGCTAACAAATACCAATGTTCAATACCCACAACCTCAATTTTCTGGTGTGGGAGAAATGTCCAATAATGTGTTTAATGGACCTACAACCAATCCATACTTAGATCAACCACAGTCGCATGGTTCTAATTATAACTTTGCTCCAAACCAGAATATGACACAGCCGCCTGGTTCAGAAATGGGAATGGCACAGCCGCTGGATAACAGAATACCACCTAATCCCCATAATTTTGGTGCAATTCAAGCTGAGCCAAAATCTAACATTAATGCGCAACCAGGAGGTGTTCAATATCAACCGATCGCTCCGCCTCATAAGAAAAAATCAAAGTCATTTGTCAAGCCTCTGATCATTGTATTAGCTGTTCTTATTGTATTAGGTGCGGCATTTGCAGTCTGGAAGTTTATCCTGAGAAAAGATGGTGGAGACAGCACAGATCTTGGAGACCCGAGAGCCTACGTCATAGAACATCTCTCAGATCAATCATCTTTAAAACACAAACCTTTGAATGTTTCGTCTGAGACTGAAAGTAGCAAGAACACTGAGACATATTTTAGTGTGTTGCAATTGATTCAATGGAGCAAGCCTTGGGAGCAGACGGTCAATGATTTGACGAAATATTTTAATAAGAGACCAATTATTGAGACGGATATCTCAACCGGCTATCATCTTATGACGATCAAATACAACAATGTAAAATTAGCGGACAAAAATCTAAACTTTACACTTTTAACTGTTGATGATGTCATCGTTGGCTATTGGTTTGAATTCGGCGATTTAGATAGACAAACAGCGATCACAGATGTGGAAGCAAGTTTTGGTGCGCCTCAAAATTCCTATGCTTGGGCTTATGGAGAGGAAGATGCAAAAATAAAAACAAGCGTTGGAGAGTGGTCGACAATTGTTATTATTGTTAATCAAGACAACAATACAATCAGCTTTTTCGTCACTGATTTTTTCCAAAAGCTTGATCCCGAAACATATAATTTGCTCAATTAATCATATGTCGATGAACCGCTGCCTAAAGAAATCTGTATTCACGACTAATTTATTAATTAATAACAACCTGACGTGATGAGATATTCAGCTCGGTTAAGTTGATCTAGATCCGGATGTGACATTCCCTCTGTTCATATCCGGATTCTATTTTATTCGTAGGGGTTCAGCAGCGCGATTAGAGAAACAGATTGTTGAGCTTAACTAGATAGAGGTATATAATACCATCGTGTATAAAAGATTTTTTATGTCATCGTGAATAAAATGGGTTCGTAGCTCAGCTGGGAGAGCGCTGCATTCGCATTGCAGAGGTCGAGAGTTCAAATCTCTTCGGATCCACCACTGATCCCTGGGTTGTTCTATACTCAGGGATTTTTATAAAAATAGAAAAAGGATTAATTTTTGTACTTGCACTAGAAAGTGAAAATGATATGTCAAAGTTACATCCATATCGTGGACCGATTTTTTTGATCGGATTTATGGCCAGTGGCAAGTCCACTGTTGCCCGCGCTCTGGCAGAACAGTTGCCTGACTATCAAGTAATCGACACCGATCAGGCAATCGAAGAGCTGGAAGGCTGTTCCATTGCTGATTTATTTGTGCAAAAAGGGGAGCGCTATTTTCGGGACTGCGAAACACACTTTTTGAAGTCCATTGAACCTACAGCAAGGCAGATTATATCTTGTGGTGGAGGTATGATTTTGCGAGCGGAAAATCGTCGGATTATGGGAGAATTAGGACCGGTGATCTGGCTTACGGCAACGCCAGAGACCATCCTTGACCGTACTGAAGAAAATAACGAACGTCCGTTATTGCGGGGCAAGCGAAGTGTTGAAGCGATCCAGATGATGCTGGATGAGCGCCGTCCTCAATATGAAGCAGTGGCTCTTCATAAAGTGCCCACCGATGGATTAACGCCTCAGATGATTGCCAAACAAATACGGGGGATGCTTTAAGCATCCCCCTTTAATTATATTATTTTTTTTAATTTAACTGCTCTGCGAAATGAATCGTGATATGCAATTGAATTGCTTTATTTAACTGTGAGCACCTATTTATTTTGTTTTCCCTTTTCTAAAATTTGTCCCGTAATGGGATTATGAGACCAACCGACCACTTCCATCAGAGCTGGATGGATGGTCATCGCGTGGGCGATGCCTTCCCGGGTGCGCGGATCAATGTATTTTTCGTAATTGCCCGCTCTGCCCGCGGCAGCCATTTCGTGTTCGATGTCTTCGTTGACGATCTTGTGGGGCTGTTCGCCGGCGTTCATGAGATAGGCGGCACCTTGTACGAGGATTGAAGCCTCGGGACCAACGATATGCATGCCGAGCATCCGGTCGGTCTCCTGATCGACAATTAATTTGACAAAACCATCTTCGGTGGTGTCCGCATCTATACCCATGGCATAGGCTTTGACGACTTCGGAAAAATTAAACTTGGAGACATAAATATTGTAGCCTGCGTCTTTGGCTTGGGCTTCGGTTAGACCGACTCGCCCCACCTGTGGATGGGTAAATGTGGCAGAGGGTACGACATCATAGCGGACAACCCGTAGAGGTCTTTTCTCCGGTAACATATGTCGGGTATATAGATTCCAAGATAGAATTTCTGCTTCGTAGTTGGCCTTGTGACGCAACTGCAGTTGTCCATTGATATCGCCTATAGCGTAGATGTCGGGGGCCGTGGTCTCCAGGTATTCATTGGTGCGAATCCAACCTCTGCGATCTAATTCCACACCTGCCTTCTCCGGTTTAAGTAGATCCGTATAAGGGGCGATGCCGGCGGAAATAATGATTTCTTCGCTGTCCACGTATTCTTCCTCGCCGGTGGCTCGATCTTTAAAGTGAAGGCGCTTCTTGCCATCAACGATTTCCACCCGAGTGGTGTCTTTATTTAAAACCACATTTATACCATCGGCGCGGAATTGTTCAAGTACTTTGGCACTGACATCTTCATCTTGTTTAGGTACGAGACGGACATTATGTTGGACAACATTGACTTTACATCCATAAGCGGCAAACAAATGGGCAAATTCGGCGCCGATGTCGGCACCACCGATTAAAGTAATTGATTCATAGAGCTTTTTAGGAAACTTGTCATCGAAAAATGTCTCAGTGGTCAAAGCGCCCACTTCGTCAAGTCCTGCGATCGAGGGTACTTTGCTGCGCCCGCCAGCGGCAATAACAAATCGATCAGCTGTCAGGCTGACAGTGCTGCCATTGTCAAGGGTTACGGCAAGTGCCTTTTTTCCTGTAAAGGTTGCTGTGCCGTGAAACAGACTACAGTTGTCAAAGCCACCATAGTAGTCTTCTACACCTTGACGATTGCCGCTAACCATATTTTTCATGCGAGCGGCGGCTACCGACCAATCGAGGGTTGGCATATCGCCTTTAAGACCGATCTTCTGGTTTAACTTCCATTCGCGAAGTCGGTCGGCAGGGGTCAATAGAATTTTCGTCGGGATACAGCCGCGGTTTAGACAAGTGCCGCCCCAGTATCCTTTTTCGATCAAGGCTACTGATTTTCCAGCGCTAAGAGCGGCATCGACAACAATGTTGCCCGCTCCACTGCCAATAACGATGAGATCAAAATGTTGAGTTTGATCAGAAGTCGTGTTTGGGTTTTTAGTCATATTTTCAAATCTCCTCATTGTTGGTGTCGCCTTAAACGTCAGGATATAATCAACAGGTTTAAGCCGCTGTCAATTTGTCAGTTAACATCTTTAAGTCAATTGTTTTGCTTGCCGATGCCTAGGCGACGCAACTTATCTCTCAATGCACGAGTCATCGCGGCGGGATCTTCAGCCTTCATAAGAGCGGTGACCACACAGATGCCAGCGATGCCTGTATCTTTAAGTATATCAATATTATCGATATTTAGACCGCCAATTGCGTTTACAGGTATATTTGTTTTACAAGCTACATCGGTCAAGGTCTCGACGCTGGTTAAGATGGTTTTTACCTTTGTAGTCGTCGGATAAATTGCGCCGGTGCCTACGTAATCCGCGCCGTCGGCACTGGCAGCCTGAGCTGTCGCGACTGTTTTGGCTGTGGCACCGACAATCTTATCTGGACCTAAGATTTTTCGCACTGTGGCTACGGGTAAGTCTTCGCTGCCCACATGTACACCAGCTGTGTCGGCAGCTAAGGCGATATCAACGCGGTCGTCGATGATCAAAGGCACATCGTAGCGATCACAGATTTCTTTCACTGCCAACGCTCGTGTCAAATATTCTCGTCCGCTCAAATGTTTTTCGCGCAACTGTACAATGGTTACACCATTTTCGAGACAAGCCGTCAGGCGATCTTCAAAGTCAGGTTCGGCAACTACATCGCTATCGGTAATTAGATAGAGGGTTAAGTCAAGATTCTTTCTCATGGTTGAATATTCCTTTCCAATCGGTTTTGTCCCAGGCTGGCCCGGCTGTACCGAATTGATAGAGTTGATCTAATAAATATACACGAAATGAACCGCTGCCATCATAAGGGGTCAGTTTGCGCTCAGCTTTGGTAGCAGCCAACATTAGCATCTCGGTAGTTAATGCAGCAACGGTTTTTGTTGTATAGTCAGTCTCTTTAACTAATCCCAGCACAGCAGCTAGAAGACCTCCTAATAGACAACCGCTGCCGGTGATGGTGCTCATAAATGTACTTCCGCCTTCGATGGTGATATGTCCTGCGGCAGATGTCACTAGATCGCTGGCACCGGTGGTAATCACGACGGCACCTGTTCGGTTCTGAACAGCGGTAGCAGAGCGTTTGCGTTCCTCTATAGAGAGGGGTCTACCATCGACGCCTGTAGCTGTCTTGGTATTGTTGGCTAAGGCTTGAATTTCCGAACTGTTGCCTTTGATTATTGTCGGTTCGGCGAGATGAATCATGTCGTAGGCCAGTTGCAGACGGCTAGGCATACCGCCGACACCGACGGGATCTAAGACAATGGGCACCCCTTCGCTGTGAGCGACTGCGGCGGCTTTTTTAAGACCGGCAATGCGCCCTTCGGTCAGATTGCCTAAATTGAGTAAAAGGGCATCGGCATCCCGGACAACATTGGTGACCTCGCTTGCCAGTTCCACCATAATTGGGCGCGCTCCCAAGGCCAGTATGGCGTCAGCGGTGAACTGGATGGCCAACGGATTGGTTATACAGTGGATTAAAGGTTTAGATCGCTCTGGATTCCGCCGCCGTGTTGCTAAATATTCAGATAAGGCCGATAAATTAGCCGGTACGGATTTCTTTGGATGCTTATCTATGTGCATGGGTGACCTCAAGTACATGATTTAATATTGTCGATCAATTGATAGCAGAGGCTGCCTGATTATTTTTTATTAAACAATTTTCGAGTTGTAAATTTAGTTCCTAACTTTGCCTGAAATTTCTGCAGCTGACCTGTGCGTTTGAGGGCAGACAGGACAATCAAAGCCGTCAATCCACCGATTAATGTTCCCATAATAAATGATGGCGTGTAATAAAACCAGTTCAATCCACTTTCGCCAGCAAGTAAAGTCATAACGGGATAAGATGCGATCGAACCGATGACACCTGTGCCGATAATTTCGCCAATGGTTGCAGCTAAAATCGAACCGGTATAACGATATGCCCAACCGGACAGAAGTGCGCCGAAAATCGAACCAGTAAAAGCGAGAGGTGAGATCCCCATAGTTGCCATTCGCATACTAGATACAATCACTGCATTGATAAAATTATAGGCCGGACCCAAGAGAACTGCGCCAGTTACATTGAAGAGATGTTGTACCGGAGCCATGCCTGGAACTCTTAAAATAGGAGAGAGGATATAACAGCCGGCAATTAAAATAGAGGCTGTGATTAGACGCAGCAATTTGCGGCGAGATTGTTGTCGCTCAGTTGGTTTATTGTTCATGTTTGCCTCCGTATAAAAAAGTCAGCATTTACTGATCTGGGCGTTACAAAATCAACGGTAGGCAATTCGATAAAAACAAAAAAACCTCCGGTCACGGAGGAAGGCTTTATTACCACTGCCTACGCCGGTATTATCCGGTTCAGGTTCAAGGGTTTGGTATTGCCATCTCAGCCTCAAGGCACCCCTGTGTTACCGCTATTATAGACCAGCTCATTATTCTGTCAAGAAACCAAAGTATTAGTTCACAGTAAAGTAATTAACCAACAGATGCGAAGTTCGAGATAACATAATTGGTAAATAATCATTGTCGTAATTTTAAATATCAACGGTTGTAGATGTGACCGCATCGGAGTATTCTGAAGTATAGTTATAAAAATTAGAGTATAATGGTGAATAATTATGCTAATAAGAAGGAGATCGTGAATTATGTTGACCCGTGAAATGTTTGAGGAAGCCCGCGAGCGACTGCAGCCGGTGTTACGCAAAACGCGTCTGATTAACAGCCCTCATTTTTCCAAGCTCAATCAGTTACAAATATATTTAAAACCAGAAAATTTACAACTGACGGGTGCCTACAAGATTCGCGGGGCATACTATGCTGTGTCACAGTTGAGTGACGAAGAGGCGAGCCATGGTTTAATCACTGCCTCGGCCGGCAATCATGCACAAGGTGTTGCCTTAGCCGGACAGTTACGCAATGTGCCAGTGACCATCGTTATGCCGGAAATAACCCCATTAGTGAAAGTCAACAGCACAAAGGACTATGATGCAAAAGTGGTTCTCTACGGCAATACCTTTGATGATGCCTGCGCCCATGCACAGCGCCTAGCTAAAGAGCATAATATGACATTTATCCATCCCTTTGACAATCTTTCTGTGGCTGCGGGACAAGGGACCATGGTCTATGAAATTTTAGAAGACTTACCAGAGGTTGATACTATTTTAGTGCCGATCGGTGGCGGTGGTCTGGCAACGGGGGTCGCTACTCTGGCTAAGATGTTGAAACCTGACATTGAAGTCATCGGCGTTGAACCTGTTGGAGCGGCCTGTATGCAGGCATCGCTGAGAGCAGGACATGTGGTTAGTTTGCGCCATGTGGATACAATTGCTGACGGTGTTGCAGTGAAGCGACCTGGAGATACTATTTTTCCCTATTTACAAGAAAACCTAGATCGGATTATCACTGTACCCGACGAGGAACTGGTCGGTGTGTTCCTAGATCTTCTCGAAAAACATAAAATTTTGGTGGAAAATGCCGGGCTACTGACCGTGGCAGCTGCTAAACACCTAGATGCCGAGCCGGATCGTAAAGTTGTCTGTATTCTTTCGGGGGGCAATATGGACGTCATCACCCTAGCTTCGGTAGTACAACACGGTCTAATTTCCCGAGAACGGGTGTTCACATTCTCTGTTCTACTGCCCGACCGTCCGGGTGAGTTAGAGAAGATCGCTCACTTAGTGGCAGAGCTCAGAGGAAATATCATCCGCCTAGAACACAACCAATTTTTTAGTATTAATAGAAATAGTGCGGTGGAATTGCAGGTTACTTTAGAGGCCTTTGGACACGATCATAAATATGAAATAATGCGGGAATTGTCTAATTGCGGTTACCAGGCCAACATCGTTGATACTACGGTGACATACTGATTTAGTTAGAATAAGAGGTAAATGCAATTGCATAATTTGGTCACCCTATAACGTAAACTACGTGTGACATAGTAAAGTATATCGTTGACCGACCGATATGAGTTATATTAATAATATTGGATAAAAAAGCCGGACAGAGAAAGTGGATTCTGTGTCCGGCTAAATTAATTATGCAATTTGTGACTGTATTATTTTAGGTCTATGCGCTTAATCAGAATTTCAGCAGTGGTTAACAACCAGTGAATCAATATTTAAAGTCGTTCATTTATTACATCGATAAAAGGGCTCTATCGCTGTCAAACTCTTCGCCAGAGGCAGCAGCGAATCGCTTCAAGAGGTCGTTGACCTCAAGACCTTTTTTATCTTCGCCTTCTATGTCAAGGACGATGCGACCGTGGTTCATCATAATCAAGCGGTTACCGAATTCAATGGCCTGTCGCATATTGTGGGTAATCATCATCGTTGTGAGATTGTTCTCTTTAACAAGGCGACGAGTTACGTAAAGCACTTTGTCAGCTGTGCGAGGGTCAAGGGCGGCGGTATGTTCGTCAAGTAAAAGGAGGTCGGGACGTTGTAGCGTTGCCATCAAGAGGGTTAATGCTTGGCGCTGCCCACCGGACAGAAGCCTAACTTTGACACTCATGCGGTTTTCTAATCCCAGATCAAGCCGAGAAACATACTCTTTATATTGATCAAACTCTTCTTTAGAAATCCCCCAACCTAACCCGCGACTCTTGCCGCGACGGGCTGCCATAGCCAGATTTTCGGCGATACTCATGTTGCCTGCCGTGCCCAGCATAGGGTCTTGGAAGACACGACCTAAGTAATTGGCTCTTTTGTGTTCGGGTTTAAAGGTCACATCGTTATCATTGATCGTGATGACCCCTGCACTAGGCGGATAAACACCGGCGATGCAGTTTAAGAGGGTGGATTTGCCTGCCCCGTTACCGCCAATTAGAGTGACAAAGTCACCGGGTTTAAGATGTAAATTAAGGTCGTAAATGGCCATTGTCTCATTCGGTGTGCCTGGATTGAAAATTTTTCTCAAATGTTTAATATTAAGCATGGCTAGCACCCCCGTTGTTGGTATCTTGATCGCCAGCAAACAACTCTTTGTTAGCTGATTTTCTAGCTCGTCTGGCGCGATTTTGATCCAAGGCATTGGGAATCCAAAGAGCCAAGGCAACAATGATAGCCGTGAACAATTTGAGATCCTGACTGGGAACTTTCATCTGGAGGACGATGGCAATGATAATGCGGTAGACAATAGAACCAAAGACGATGCCGAACAGCCTCAACATAAAATTCTTTTTGAAAAATAACACTTCACCGATGATGATTGTAGCCAAACCGATGACGATGGCACCGGTTCCCATACCCATATCGGCAAAGCCTTGACTTTGAGCCAGCAGACCGCCGGACAGAGCAACGAGTCCGTTGGCAAGAATCAGTCCAAGGAGAACAGTATTTTTCGTATTTACACCCAAAGCACGAACCATTGACGGATTATCGCCGGTTGCACGGATGGCACAGCCGATCTCGGTACCAAAAAACCAGTAGAGGATGCAGACCACAGCTACTGCCACGGTAAAGCCTAGAATAAGCGAGCTAAAAGGATCTCTTAACCCGATCCATTCACTAAAATTCTTAAACGTGGTCTCAACTCTCAATAGAGGCAAATTGGGTTTGCCCATGATGCGCAAATTAATGGAGTACAATCCAATCTGTGCCAAAATACTACTCAGAAGTGCGGAAATATTCATCCGGGTATTAAGAAAACCGGTTATAAAACCGGTTCCCATACCGGCTATCAGTGCACAAATTAAGGCCAGAATGGGGCTATAACCTTGTGTGATCATAATTGCGCTGACTGCGCCGCCGGTGGTAAAGCTGGCATCTACAGTTAGATCTGCGAAATTCAAAAGGCGATACGTGATATAGACGCCAAGGGACATAATAGACCAGATAATACCTTGGGAAATGGCACTAACACCGATATTTAGTAAGGCTTCGGGGGACATGGTTTTTGGAATTCCTTTCATGCGTGCCCGAAGAAGATCTCCGGGCACTACAGGTTTTATTCTACTTGAGCATCGCGAGCTTTAGCCAATACTTCTTCAGGGAATGTATAATCGATCATCTCGGCATATTCTTGATTAATGACGAGTTCTGGATTCTCGGTGAACTCAACGGGCATTGTTGCCACGTCGGCGCCGTCTTCGATGATGCGCAGAGCCATGTCTGCTGTCTGTTCACCTAAGTTGTAATAATTGATCGCGATGGAAGCGAGGCCGCCTTCGGCACACATCGCTTCAACGGCAGGAATAATCGGTACATTGTGATCCAAGGCAACTTTTGCCACAGTTGGCATGGAGCTGGCAATGGCATTGTCCGAGGGCAGATAGATGGCCTCAACATTGGCAATGATGGACTCGGTGACCTGTTGAATTTCGTTGGTGGAAGAGATCGTCACATCGGTGACATTCATACCGAGCTGGTCGGCAGCTTCTTTGGCGCCTTCGACTTGCAATTCAGAATTCGGTTCACCAGAAGAATAGATTATACCAAGCTCTTTTATATCCGGGAAGAGGATACGGATCAATTCAATTTGATCGTAAATTGGTGTCATATCCGATGTGCCAGATACATTGCCGCCAGGAACCTCGTTGCTGTCTACGAGTTGGGTAGACTCAAGATCGGTGACTGCTGTAACCAGGATTGGCGTGTCGGTAATGACATTCGCTACAGCCTGGGCGGCAGGGGTGGCAATTGCCAAAATGACATCGTAGCCAGCGGTGCTGAACTGTCCAGCTATGGTCTGGCAGTTCGCCTGTTCACCTTGGGCGTTTTGGAAATCAATTTCCAAATTCTCCCCTTCGACATAACCATTTTGTCCTAAATACTCTACAAAACCTTTATAAGCTTGATCCAGGGAAGGATGTTCCATGAATTGAATGACACCAATGCGCGCACTTTTTTCTTCTGCTACATCGCTTTGGTCATCGGTTTCCTGATCTGCTTCAGTAGAAACTTCAGGAATCTTGGAAGTTTCTTCCTCTGCATTTTCTTTATCATTTCCGCCACAGGCGGTCGTCGCTGCGAGTAGCATTGTAATCGCTATGACGCCGGTGATGAGGCGTTTTAATTTTTTACTCATTTTTCCCATCTCAGTACACTCCTACTAGTTGACGCTTAGTGTCTGTATCTTACGGCTTCTCGCTGCGGATTGCGGTGGCTTCTTCAGCGAGTTCAGCGGGGATTTCCAGGTCGATCGCTGCGGCCGTATCAAAGTTGATTGCTAAGGTATTCTTCTCGGCGAATTGAATCGGCATATCTGCAGTGGATTCGCCGTTAAAGATTTGCTCCGCCATCTTGGCTGTCTGTTTACCGAGGTCGAAGTAGTTAAGACCTACAGTTGCCAATGCGCCGTTCAACAGTTGATTCTCTTCGCCGCCGATGACGGGAACTTTTGCCTGAATTGCAACTTGGCTGACGATACCCATAGAGCTCGCGAGCAAGTTGTCGGTGGGAATGTAAAGTGCATCGGTGTTGGAGACACTGGACTCAACGACCTGTTGAACCTCGTTGCTGGAGGAGACGGTCTTGATTTCGACTTCCAGTCCTTCTTCGATTGCGAACTGTTCAGCTTCTTTTGCCTGTAGTTCGGAGTTGGTCTCGCTGGATGTATAGAGAATCGTGACGCGCGTGGCATCTGGAACTAATTTTTTAATAAGTTGAATTTGCTCATCAATGGGACTGCGATCGGAAGTGCCCGAAAGGTTGCCGCCGGGTGCTTCGTTTGAATCTACAAGATCGGCCGCTGCCGGATCAGTGACTGCGGTCACAAGAATCGGCGTATCTGTGATAACATTAGCTGCGGCTTGGGCGGCAGGGGTGGCAATTGCAAGGATTAGGTCCAAGTCGTCGTTGGCAAATTGACCGGCAATGGTCTGACAATTCGATTGGTCGCCTTGGGCATTTTGAACGTCTAGGGTTAAATTGTCACCTTCAACATAACCTGCTTCAGCCAGTCCTGCGATAAATCCATCCCGTGCCGCATCAAGGGCCGGGTGTTCTACGAGCTGGATGATTCCTACTTTAACTGCTTGAAGGTCCTGCCCATCGGTTGCCGCTTCGCTGTCGCTTGTGTCTGCAGCTTCAGTTTCGCTTTGATCTTCAGCTGCGGCTTGAGTCTCTTGATCGTTATTCGATTCCTTTGCGTCGTTGCCACAGCCGGTAAACATACCGACGAGCAAAGCCAATGATAGACATACTGCTGTAATCATTTTCTTTTTCATCTTTACACCATCCTACTATTCTACGAAATAATTGTTTATAACTGCTACAATTGATTAAGTAATCATTATATATCTTAATCTATAATGTAGCGACCTATGTTCTCATGTTAAACAGTATATAAATTTAACTAATATAGTCTAGCAAAGGTCTTAAAATGCGTCAATTTAGTCATGAACATTGCGTTAATTTATTGTATTCATATATAAGTTGACAAGACAAAATGATATTATTTTAGTAGGCATTTAAAATAAAATTAATTGATCATGAAAGGAGTTCTTATGGCAGACGAGAAAAATTATCCTTTGAACGTAGATAAAGGCGGCAAAGGTCCCGTTGAAGATCCAGATGAAGTGTATGTTGCTTCGCCATTTGATAGTGGAGTTAATAAATTAGATGCTGAATCCTTTGATGATCGTGAACAGGAATTTCAAGCCGTTACTGAAGCAGAACTAGACAAATTAACGAAAAAAGATAAAAAGTAATTTGGATGATTTGTGTTTCGTGAAATAAAGAGACCACATGGATTTCTAAATTTAATGTAAGCCATCGGCTAGCAGATTGACACCTAAAATTTGGATGAAATAGCGATTCATGTTTTAGAAGTCACTTTTAGCAGCCGATGTTTTTTTATTATAGTAAAATAAAATGAGCTTTAAAGCTTTATTAATTAAAATATTTAATGTTTATTAGAAAGGACACTACAATGCAAATAGGCATTAATCAATATCGCATTCCCCAGAACAGCAAGATTGATTTGACAGATATCCCAACGCAGGACAGGAACAGTCCTCCTAAGCGTGTGATCCGCGATGAGATGGTGCCCCAGTTGCGTCCCCAATTAAGGGATTGGCAGGAAAAGCTTTATGCTGAAAATAAACAGTCACTGTTAATTGTTTTGCAGGCCATGGATGCGGGAGGCAAAGACGGGTTGATCAAGCACGTCATGGCGAGTGTAAATCCCCAAGGGGTACATGTGGCATCTTTTAAACAACCGAGTTTGGAGGAACTGGATCGGGATTATTTGTGGCGGATCAATCGAGCCCTGCCGAGGCGAGGTGAAATCGGTATATTTAACCGCTCCCATTACGAAGATGTCATTATCACCCGAGTTCACAATCTCATTCCAAATGAAAATTTTCCCGCCAAGTTAGTTGATAAAGATATTTGGAAAAAGCGTTTCCGTCAAATTTGTGACTATGAGCGCTATCTCTGTGAAAATGGCTATCAAGTTGTCAAAATTTTCCTGCATATTTCAAAGGAAGAACAACGGCAACGGCTGCTGGACCGACTCAACGAACCGGATAAATTGTGGAAATTTTCTAGTTCCGATATCAAGGAACGAGAGCACTGGGAAGAGTATCAGAAGGTATTGTCCGAGATGATTTCAGCCACATCGACGGAGCATGCACCTTGGTATGTCCTGCCAGCGGATAAAAAATGGTGGGGACGCTTCCGCACGATGCAGATTTTGATTCACCACTTGGAAATGATGGATCCTAAATATCCAAAACCATCCGAGGAATTTATGAAAAATTTGGATTATTGGAGGAAATTGTTAGACGGATAATTTGCGTCAGTTCCCCTTGGTCGCAATCGACTGGAAAGTAATGTACGGTTGCAGATCATCGATGAAGTGGGCAATACGGATTGGATTGTATCATATTGGTGATTTGCAACTTAATGACTACTGTTGTTTTATCAATATTTTTCGAAAAATGCTTAGATCATACTATCTAAGGAAGGTTTACTTTTGCAATTATCCCTTCAATTCAAGTTCAATTCAAGATTTTACTAAATGACTTGACAGATACCTGTTAAATAAGTTAATATTTCATTCGCACTCAAACATGAGTGTTGCCACGGGGGTGTAGCTCACTTGGGAGAGCGCTTGAATGGCATTCAAGAGGTAAGGGGTTCGATCCCCCTCATCTCCACCAAGAGCCTTGAAACATCGCAGTTTCAAGGCTCTTATTATTTTGATGCTAATTTGAAACTGCTTTAGATCAACCCTTTATTCCGATTATAAACTTCACCTGCGGGCGGATCAGAGTGTCTAGAGTAAATCATATAAATTGTCAACAGAGCGACGCGATCTTAACGGTTGGGACGGTTATTTTAGTTTGTTAAAATAAGTAATTGCTGATTATTTTTATCTGGATGTAAATTAGTAGTTCGTCAACATGAAAATCTTATACAATCCAAAGATATAGTCTTGCAGTCAGCATAAACGTGACGATGGATTACGAGGACAAAATTTAAATGAGTACAACCACCCAATTGCAAAAAAATAAAATTTTTGAGACTTATTCTGCGCCAAAAGCCCTCGGTGCGATGGTATTACCTACCATAGCGAGTCAGATTATTTTTGTGATATACAATATGGCTGACACGTGGTTTGTTGGTTTGAGGAATGACCCCAATGCTGTTGCCGCGATTTCGCTCTGTCTGCCGGTCTATAACATTTTAGCGGCGATAAGTAATCTATTTGGCATAGGTGGTGCGGGTGTCATTGCCAGGGCTCTGGGCAGAAAGGACAGCGATGATGCTAGGAATGGATTTACCATGGCCATCGTTGGGGGACTTATTGTCGCTGCGACCTACAGTATTTTGATGTTTTCAGTTGGCAGATCTCTTCTTTTTTTGATCGGTGCCGATGGCGCAGATATTGAATATGCCTTGATATATGTGCGCTACACCATTATTTGGGGCGGGATTCCCACTATTTTAGCAACGACAGTTGGCCATCTCATCCGTGCCTATGGATATCCGAGGCAGGCGAGCTTTGGCTTGATTTTAGGTGCCATATTCAATGTGGGATTGGACCCTTTGTTTATGTTTGTATTGCTTCCACCAGGCAATGAGGTCGCTGGGGCAGCGCTTGCTACAACGGTTTCAAATAGTTTGTCACTGTTGTTTTTTATTTTTTTTATCGTGCGCAAACGAAATGAGTTTATGGGATCTTGCCGACTTCAGAATAAATTCGAATTGCGGATTTTTAAAGAACTGATCGGCGGCGGGCTGCCGGCATTTTGTTTGGTAGCTTTGGCCATGCTGTCAAACTGTTTTCTCAACTCCATGCTTTCAAAATTAGGCAATGAAGCGGTAGCCGGTGTCGGTGTTGTAAGAAAAATTGACCATCTTGCATATGCGGTAAATCAGGGGGTTACTCAGGGTATGCTCCCGCTGGTGGCTTACAGTTACAGCGCTGGTCGGAAAACATTCATGAAACAAATCATTCTGCTCGCTGCCGCAGGGACTGAGTTGTTTTCTTTAATCAGTACAACGCTATCGTGCATCTTTGCGTCCCAGTTAGTAGCGTTTTTTATAAAAGATCCTACGACGGTTGGGTGGGGGGCTCAGTTTTTACGAGTTTTGAGTTTGGCTATCCCTGTTTATTCGCTGACGTTCGTAATTATAGCTGTATTTCAAGCTGTGGGACGCAGTCTGGAACCTCTATTCATTTCCATTTTACATAAAGGATCTCTAGATATTCTGTTGCTATTTATCATTAGACGCAACTTTGGCTTTGAGCATATCGTGTGGGCCGCTCCAGTTACAGAAGCGGTGGGTCTGATATTTGCCCTTATTCTATTTTGGACACGATCTAAACAGTTCAAAGTAACGAATTAACAGAAATTCGCGGACGAGTTTTGTGGTGCTAACTTCTTAACAAAAATTATCTAGCAAGGATGTGTCGAATTAAATTTTAGGATGAACTACCCATAGTGGGTAGGATTAAAATGATTATTTCGGTTAAAATATAGAGAGTATATTTATGTTGAAATATTTAATTTTTAAAAAATAAAAATGAAAAAAATAGGTTTAATCACAACAAATAGACTGCTGGCTCAAAGTTTAAATATGGCCTTAGGAGTTCTGCCTAATCTTGAACTGGAATTAATTCAATTGCAAAAAATTGAGCAAGCGTTAATCGATGCTGAAGTTTTGCAGATTGATATTGCAGTTATTGATCTTGTTTGCTGTTCGGACCATGACAACGATGCCGCGCTCACTTTGTGCACGAATTTAAGGCGACAGTTGCCGTTTTGCAAGATTCTTATGTTGGTTGCTCAGGAGAATAAAATTGGCAAACACTTAGCCATGGACGCAAAGGTTCATGAGAACATAGACGATTTTATCTTTTATGACACTTCCCTCGACTATTTAATTACAAAATTTGTGGACTTATAAAGCGAAATATAAAATATAGATATTAGCTGGTTCGCTCTACAGTAGCGGAGGCTTAATCTTAAAGTGCGCGCAATAGTTTTTTACTTGTTATAATGAGCGAAATAGACTTTCTATGACAATGAAGGCAAAATATGTCCACAAAGATGAAAAAAAAGAAGCCTGAATATAACTCCTTGTTCATAGCGGTCGTCGCCGCTATGTTGGCTCTTATTTTTGCTTGTAGCTGTGGTTCCAGTTCCCAGGAGTCTACCGATAAGTTCATTGTGACCTGTCACCGGGACGACTGTTCCTCGTACCCTGACTTGATTCGAGATATTTTACCTAGCAGCACTGTCGATGAGTATCGCACAATGGGTTACTATGCGCTAGAAAATGGCGCGATGGAGGCCTTTGATGTCCAAGCAATTCCAGCCCTTCAGAATAATGTGGCTCGGTATTGGTATCCTCAATATTTAGCGACGGTCGTCATTGCAATTGATCGTGATCAGACCGATGTTCCTTTGACAAAATGGAGAGACCTCGTCTTAATCAAAGACCAAATCAGTTTAGGTGTTGTAGACAGTAACCAGCGAATGTTGGTAGCGGGATTGTCCTACGGACTTGAAGGAAGCGATTATACAACGCAGGATGCCATCGATTTATTAATCAGGCTTGCATCTTCAAACCAGTTGCAATATGCATCCCAGGACACGCCGATTATGATATGTTTTGACTATCAGGCTGTTCATCTCATGAAACAGGGGCGGCATCTGGATATTATTATTCCCCAAGAGGGTACTTTGACATTTACAAAAGGTCTCTTGTCTCGACGTCAACTTTCTTTTTCAAATGATGTAGAAGAACGTTTGTTGGCTGCTGGTTTTAAACTACCTACGGGAGAGGCGGATTCGAACTATTATCCGAGGGAAGAAATCTACGTCAAGGCGGTAAACGCCGAAAATGCTCAACACTTCAATACTGTGGCAGTTGACATTTTACGTGATCTGCGGCGCCGCGTACAAAAGGTTCGCTTGTTTAGTTCTGCCGACCCACGTGAACACCAACTTTTTCCGTTGCTTTATTTAACTCTATTGACGATTTGGGCGGCGTCACTGGTCCACCGAACGGTACATAAGAGTAGTCGCGGCGCACTGCTATTGACCGTCGTGGCCGTGGCGGGGTGGGTTATCATGAGACTTATTAAATATCAAGTACCCGTCTATGCTACGAAAATCAATGGTCTTCTTTGGTACAGTTATTATTTATTCCAGCTGGCACTGCCCTTGGGATTGCTGTGGTTGGCGTGGTCGATCGATAAGACAGAGGATCAGATATTTCCGCCCAAGTGGTTTGCCGTCCTGTGTGGTATAAATTTTAGTTTATTTTTAATCGTCTTAACGAATTTTAGACATCAACTGATCTTTATGTTTGATCCAATGGACTCTAGGTGGGGGCACAACTATTCCTATGGACCTCTTTATTCGTTGGTCTTGTTGGCCACCATTATACCCTTCCTCGCAGCCCTTATTATTTTACTTGTCAAAAGTAAGCGCAATCCTCGCAAAAGGGCGATTCTATTTCCGCTTGGGCTTTGTCTAATTCTGGGCCTCTATTCCTACGGATATATAACTCGCGTGCCGATCGCTTGGGACAGTGATGCGACGATGATGATTGGAATTATAAGTATGCTATTTATTGAATCGGCCATTCGTTCTGGATTGGTGCCTGTGAATAAAAACTACCTAAAATTATTTTGGCAATCGACATTGGGCATTCAGCTGATTGATAGTGATAATCATGTCGTCTTGGCTTCATCCCATGCAACCGCAATTTCCGATGATACTATAACAGAGATTATTCAAGGTGATTCAAAACCATATTATCTCAATGACGATACGTTGGTTTTTGCCGAACCAATTATTGGTGGTCATGTTGTATGGCAAGAGGATATTAGCCAGTTAAATCGCTTACAATTAAAGGTCGAGGCATCTATTGCTAATTTGACTGTCGCTAATACAATGTTGGCAGAGGAAGCGCGAATCAAACAAGCGATCTATGAAGAGGAATCACAGCAGGCTCTATGGGCACAGATCGAAGAAGAAATAGATGATTACGTCAAAGAAATGAGAACTCGAACGGTGGAATTGCTAAAGAGCACTGTGACCAAAGAGTCTCTGGCCTTGTTAGCTTTATTGATGTGTTATATCAAGAGACGTTTTAATTTATACTTTCGAACTAAAGAAACGGACCGTTTTGCCCTAGGCGAATTTATTTTATATTTTGATGAATTGGTGGAACTAGCCAGTTATTCGGGATTGCACATTTTTGTAACGAGTGAACAAGAAGGCGAGATCCTACCCCTTCAAAGTTCTCTACTTTACGATTTTTTTTACGTCATCGTTTCGTGGGCTGCAGAACAAGAAGCTTCGCCTCTGCTGGTTACCTTAGAGAAAAAAGATGCCCAATTCATTTTTCGATTCCTGATGCCACGTGTTTCCCAGACCTTTAATGTACCGCCCATTTTAGCTGATGCCGTTGCAGATATAGATGGGAAGATTATTTTTAAGGAATTAGAAGAAGCGTGGGGAATCAGCCTTCTTTTACCGGAAGAGGTGTCCCATGGTTGAATTTTATGCATGGCCTAAATATTTATTGATCATAATCAGTGTATTATTTGCCATCAGTGTGAGTACGCAGGGGCTGGTTGTATTTTTTAGTTGTTATCGTCACCCGTTGACTCCCCGTCGGCTGTGGGAAGATGCATTAGAAATTTTAGTGTTAGTACAAATTTTTTGTTGTTCATTGCTGCACGGTCGGGTATCTATGGGCAACGAATTTGCGATGTTGACGGCCTCGGGTTTTGAGAACTTGCGTATTATTTTATTCTTTATTGGTCTGATCTTGACGCTAATTGTCTGTTGGTTCAATCGCATACCTTATCCCTTGGTGGTCGTATTTGGCTGTGGGTTGACGTTGCCTGTAGTGGAGACTTGGAGCGGATACCTGTTTCCATTTTTATTTTGTTTTGCCTTGTTCTTATGGCTGCTGAGAGGTATACATTTAAATCTCTTGCGCACTCGAGAAGTTAAAAATAGTATCTCCACTTGGTCGATCAAAAATGCAGTCGATCAATTGCCATCTGGTCTTATGTTTTATGAATCAGACGGCGTAATCGTATTGATCAACGTACAGATGCAGCGCTTGATGCAACAATTAATCGGTCGTGTGGCGAGGAATGCAAAACAGTTTTACGCCGCGCTAATTCAAGGAAATTGTCAACCTGGTTGCCGTAAAGTAGAACTTGAAGGACAGATTGTCTATCTGATGAGCGATGATTCGGCATGGATGTTTCATCAAAGTGACTTATTGCATCGCCGCAAGAGGTATGTTCAGTTGACCGCCACCGATGTGACCCATCGCTGGGTGTTGACACAGGAATTAAATCAGAAAAATGTTCAATTACAGCAGCGCAGTGAGGAACTGAAGCATATCATCGACAACGCCCATGACCTCAGTCTGACCCAGGAACTGCAGAAAACTAAAACTCGTATCCACGATGTTTTAGGAGCTCGATTGGCAATTATTTTGCGTATGTTGCGCA
>JAAYOA010000119.1 GCA_012520525.1 Clostridiaceae bacterium
ATGATTGTCTTGGGTACTGGATCTATTCTCTCCTTTGGTTACTCACTGCTCGTCGGTGTTATTTTGAACCTGATCTGTGGTGCGACGCTGTCACACTATTTGACACGTTCGTTGATCCGTCTAGGTCAATTAAATAAGCCGACATTCTTTGTATCTAAAAGGAGGTTGGCTAATGTTTAGTTTTTATAAAAATCGATATAAGTTTTTAATTTTGTCCCTTGTAGCTTTAGTGGCAGGCATCATTGTCTTAGCTATTTTTGGATTAAACTTAGATATTCAATTCAAGGGTGGCAGTATTTTGAAATATACTTTCGAAGGAGAGATCGACCTGACAAAGGCAGATGAAATTGTCGAGTCTACTTTGGGTAAATCTGCTACGCTTCAGGAAACTGTGGACTTGAGTACTGATCGCAAAAATTTAGTTGTCAGCGTTGCTGGTGACGAGGCGCTTAGCACTGAAGATCAAACAGCTCTGCGTACCGCGTTAAATGAGAATTTTGCGGAGAATAATATCGAAGTTAAAGAAACCAACGTCGTTGATCCCTTTATAGGAAAAGAAACCTTAAACAAAGGTCTTTTGGCAGTTGTCATAGCAGCAGTATTGATTGTCTTCTATGTCTGGATTCGTTTCCGTACTATTTCGGGACCTTCGGCAGGTGTATTCTCGCTGTTGGCTTTACTCCACGACGTCGTATTGACATTCTTTGTATTCATTTTATTGCGAACCCCTCTCAATGACACCTTAATTGCTGTCATGCTTTCCATTCTTGGTTGGTCAGTTAACGACACAATCGTTATTTTTGACCGCATCCGTGAGAATTCCCGCCTCCGCGAAGGCAAAGAAACGCTGCCAGAGATGGTGGATCGCTCGATCAATCAAATGTTGACCCGCTCGATTACAACAAGTGTGTGTGCATTTATTGCCGTTGGCATCGCTTATGGTTTTGCGCTGTACTATAATATCGAGAGTATAAGACATTTCGCATTGCCCATGATGATCGGCATCGTTATCGGTACCTATTCATCAATTTTCTTAGCCACGCCATTCTGGGCTCAATGGATGACCCGAGGAGGAAGAGTAGGCTTTGAATCATAATTTACGGAGCCTTTATATGCCAAAACAACCTGACATAAATTTGAATCAACAACAATTGGTGACAAATAATTCAACGGATCCGATGATCTTGCCTCAAGCGGCGTTGTTCGACTTTGATGGCACATTAGGTGATTCAACATGGGTATGGTTGGATGTAGACCGCGTTTTTCTAGAAAAACGCGGTTTTGTCTGTGACGAAGAATATATTGCCAAAATACGGACTACCCTTTTTCTTGACGGTGCACGCTATACAATTGAACGCTTTAATTTGCCTGAGACACCTGAGGAAGTAGTGGCTGAATGGTTTGATTTGGCTCTTGACCGTTATACACATGAGGTGCCTTTAAAACCAGGGGTTTTGGAGTATTTAACCAAACTTAAAGATAACAATATTCCTTTTGGTATCGTCACATCATCGGTTGCAGCGCTGTGCTACCCCGTCCTAGAGCGCTACGGCATCGTAGAATGGTTTGATTTTATTTTGACTGCTGACGATGTACCTGTTTCTAAGACCAATCCCGATGTATTTTTAAAAGCTGCTGAATTACTAGATGCGACACCTAATAATATTGCCATTTATGAGGATAACATCGCCGCCATAAGAACCGCCGCTAAGGCAGGTTTTTTGACTGTAGGTGTCCATGATGAGCACATAGCGACAGAGTGGCCTTTTATAAAGCAAGAGGCAGATTGGACGATCGTTGATTATGGTGAAGCAATGAACCGCGCTCCATTTTTTGATAATTTTTAGTTGTGCAGAAAAAGGTCTTATTTAAGCCTTTAAGAGATCTTAGAGTTATATTAAATAAAGCCTATTTAAAAAGATTAAATTTTGGAATTAAATAGTTCAGTTACAGAGAATGCGTCTGCTGATTTTTTGGTGTCGCAAGATCTGCTAAATAAAGTACAACCAACTCTGTATCACAGACTGTGATCTGTAATAGTTTTAAGGATTCAATAATAGTTGTAAGAATATATGAAATCATCGAAATGTGAGATCAATATGGATAAAAAAATAAACGAAAGTGACCGCTGGCTTGATTGGGCTGTGGAGCTGCAGAGTTTAGCCCAGGCCGGCCTTACTTACACGGGAAATGATTTTGAAAGGGAGCGCTTTCAGCGCATACGAGACATTGCAGCAGAAATAATCACATACAAATCCGAGATTTCACCAAAGGTTGTCAAGAACATTTTTTGTAATGAAACAGGCTATCAGACGCCAAAGCTAGAGACACGTTCGGCCATCTTTTCTGGTGATAAGATATTGCTGGTGAGAGAGCGCAGTGGAAAGTGGGCTTTGCCAGGCGGATGGGTCGACGTCAACCTTTCAATAAAAGAGAATGCAATTAAAGAAGTAAAAGAAGAAGCTGGATTAGATGTGACGGCAGACCGAATTATTGCGATGTTGGACAGTAGCAAACACAATTTACCTTATTTTGCCCATCGAATATGTAAAGTCTTTGTTTTATGTACATCTTATGGTGGGTCATTTCAAAAGAATATTGAAACCACGGGCAGTCACTATTTTGGCATAAATGAACTCCCTGAGTTAGCGATAGGTAAAAATACACCTGAGCAGATTCGCATGTGTTTTCAAGCTGTTCAATCTGCAGAGTGGGAGATTATTTTTGATTAAA
>JAAYOA010000120.1 GCA_012520525.1 Clostridiaceae bacterium
TCTATCGACGACTAGGCGAACCAGCTTTGGACCAACTTAACCAACTCTTAGGACAGATGGAGCCGGACGAAATTGTGCGTCGCAAAACACCTACTTATCACATTGTTCTTTTGGTTCAAAATTATGTAGGGTTGTACCATCTCTATAGATTAGTTTCTGAGTCACATATCCGATACTTTAATCACCGTCCCCGCATCCCAAAGAGTCTGCTGACTTACTGGCGAACTGGCTTACTATTGGGCTCTGCTTGCGAAGCGGGAGAAGTGTTCATGGGGGTAAAGAAAGTTTACCAACAGGCTAACAGCCAATATGAATCAGCTCGAGAGTTGCTCGATCAACAAAAACACAAAATATTAGCTCGCTACTATGATTATTTAGAAGTTCAGCCTTTAACAAATAACAGCTATCTTTTACGTGTACCTAATAACGGGATTAATACAGAAACCGACCTAATTAATCTCAATCGTCTGATTATTGATTTGGCAGATCTAACAAAAAGACCAGTCGTTGCCACTGGAGATAGTCATTACTTGGAACAGGAAGATCGTGTTTTTCGCAAAATTATGCAGACCAATATGGGTTATTCCGATGCAGAGAATCAACCTGATCTTTACTTCCGAACAACGGCAGAAATGATCGCCTGCTATGCCAATTATTTGGGTAAAGAAAAGGCAACCGAGATTGTCGTCACCAATACCCAAGCCATCGCTGCAAAAATCAGAGATGATATGCGACCTTTTCCTGACGGATCTTTTCCTCCTCTGATCGCGTCAGCTGACAACGATGTTCAGGAATTAACTTGGAATACCGCCTATAAACTTTATGGGAAGAACGGTAAGCTTCCGGAAATAGTGAAAAAGAGGGTTGAACGAGAACTCAAGGCCATCATTGACAATGGGTTTGCTGTAATGTATTTTATAGCCCATAAATTAGTCAAAAAATCCAACGAAGACGGCTATATAGTCGGTTCTCGCGGTTCGGTGGGATCATCTCTAGTAGCCAGTCTCTGTGGCATCACCGAAGTAAATCCATTGGTTCCCCATTACCGATGTATTAATTGTCTCTATAGTGAGTTTGTGGAAGGTGGTCAGTACGGTTCAGGTTTTGATCTACCTCCCAAGGTTTGTCCTGAGTGTGGCGAACCTTTATTTCGCGATGGTCAGGATATTCCATTTGAGACGTTCTTAGGTTTTGACGGCGATAAGCAACCTGATATTGATTTAAACTTCTCCGGAGAGTACCAACCCGAAGCCCATCGCTATGTCGTCGATATGTTTGGCGAAACCCATACATATCGCGCCGGCACAATCGGATCTTATGCAGAAAAAAATGCCGAAGGGCTGGTGAGAGGTTATCTTGAAAAATATCAGCTTCAGGCCAACAGAGCTCGCATTCGCCAATTAGCTAGCGGATTAAACGGCGTTAAAAGAACGACAGGACAGCACCCCGGTGGCATCGTAGTCATCCCCAAAGAAAGGGAAGTCTACGATTTTACCCCAGTGCAATTTCCTGCCAATGACTTTAATGCACCGATGACAACCACTCATTTTGACTTTAATTCCATGCATGACACAATCCTCAAGCTGGATATTTTGGGACATATGGATCCTACGATGTTAAAAATGCTCAGTGATATTACTGGACAGAGGGTCACTGACATACCCATTCCTGACGAAAAAGTCATGAGTTTGTTTGTTTCCAACGAAGCTTTAGGATTAAGCCCTGGTCAAACATCGACCGATGCTGCAACCTTGGGACTGCCTGAGTTAGGTACCCCACTGGCAAGAGATATGATCAGAGAAACAACGCCGTCTCGGTTCTATAACTTGGTTCAGTTGATGGGTCTTTCCCATGGCACTGATGTGTGGAAAGGAAACGCTCAGGAACTCATCCGCAATGGCACATGCACAATTGATGAAGTTATCGGCTGTCGCGACGGCATTATGACCAGTCTCATCCATTGGGGAATCCCCTCAAAAACAGCCTTTGATATTATGGAAAAGGTACGCAAGGGAAAAGGGTTGACCGAATCTCAGGAAGCCCTGATGAGAGAGAAGAATATTCCTGATTGGTACATTGACTCATGTAAAAAAATTAAATATATGTTCCCTAAAGCTCACGCTGCTGCTTATTCTATTTCTTCTCTGAGAATCGCTTGGTTCAAAGTGTATTATCCTGCAGCTTTCTATGCAACCTACTTCACAGTGCGAGCAGCACGTCAGTTCGATTCTTCTGTCATGTGTCAGCCGCAAGAACAGATTCTTCTGGAAATGCAGCGTTTGAAACAACTGTTTCAAACCGATGCAAGTAGCGAAAAAGATAAAAAGAGTTTCGAATTACTGGAACTTGTGGAAGAAATGTATGCTCGCGGAATTGAATTTTTACCCGTCGATGTGATGCAGTCCGAGGCCAGTAGATTTATAGTGGAAAGCGACAATAAAGTACGCCCGACTTTGGATACAATTCCCGGTATAAGTCCAGCTATGGCAGAGAAAATTGTAAAAACAAGAGAAGACGGACCATTCAAATCACAGGAAGAAGTTGGACTGCGCTGCGGTCTCGGCAATGTGGCCTTGCAAGCGCTCTGTGATAGCGGCTGTCTTGGTGATATGCCTGCAACGAACCAAATTGATCTCTTTAGTCTGATGTCTTAAGTATAATGCTTTATGGAGGTGTCCTTTGACAGTATGGATCAAGGCCGCACTGCGCGATTCCAACTTGCAATTTGACCACCTTTATTCTTGGTCTGTACCCGAGAATTTGATCAATAATATTCATCCGGGTCAGTCTGTCCTCGTTCCCTTTGGAGCCGGTAATAGCCACAGGGAAGCAGTCGTGTGGAAAGTTTATTCGCCTGACAAAGAAGAACTGTCCACGATTAGAATTAAACCACTTATCGAATTACTAGATAAAAAACCGATTTTAAAACATGATCAAATGCAATTGGTTGAAGCGATGAGGCTGCGCTATGCCTGCACCTATGGAGATGCCATTAAATGTATGGTCCCCGCCGGTACACGATTTAAAGGAGGTAGCGGTCCCAAAACCGGTCGCACTGTCAAACTTGTAGATCCCTCCTGTGTCGATGACCTCCTCGAAGGAGATCAGTTGACTAATATTAAACAAATAAGAGTAGTTGAATTTTTAAACGCTTACGGAGAATCTTTTGTCCAAGACGTCCTCGAAGCCTGTCAGATTTCTGAGTCTCCTTTAAAAACTTTAAAAGAAAAATCTATAGTTGCATTTGGTCGCAGAGATCTGCCGGCAGAAATTTCTGAAGAAGCAGCGGACGATGTAATCGAGCCTCCCTTGCCACCGACAAAAGATCAAATGACTGCGATTGAAACTATATTGAAGGCAGCTGATCAACCCCTTGACAAACAAAATGATCGGGAGTTTTTGTTGCATGGCATCACCGGATCGGGTAAAACCGAAGTGTATATGCAAGTTGCCGAAAAAATTTTAGCTCATGGCATGAGCGCTATTATCCTCGTACCTGAAATTTCCTTGACGCCACAGATGACCAATCGGTTTGGACGTCGTTTTGGCAGCAAGGTGGCTGTTCTGCACTCCCGATTGACGCAGCGCCAGCGCTGGAATGAATGGAATCGCATCCGCTGTGGCGATGCCACGTTGGTTGTAGGTGCCCGATCAGCTATTTTTGCACCGGTAGATGCTTTGGGGTTAATTGTTATAGACGAGGAACAGGAACATACCTATCAAAGCGAAACTAAACCCCGGTATCATGCGGGTGCCATTGCTAGATTACGCACGCGAGATACTAACGCCATCCTGGTTCTCGGCTCAGCCACTCCTGCAGTGGAAACTTATTACCGGACAACGGTGGGCAAGTCTACACTTTTGCAGCTAGCGGACCGACCGGGTTCAGCCATTCTGCCCCAAACACAAATTGTTGATTTACGCGCTGAATTGGCCGCGGGCAATCGCAGTGTTTTCAGTAGACCGCTTCGGGAAGCAATGCAACAAGCTTTTTCTAAGGGCGAACAGTGTATGCTTTTTCTTAACAGACGGGGATATGCGGGTGTCTTTATATGTCGAGACTGTGGATCAGCTGTTATTTGTCCAGCCTGTGACGTCACCATGACCTACCACCGATCAAAAGATCAGAAAAGAGACAGATTGACTTGCCATTACTGTGGCCACACTGAACGTCCACCCCAGATTTGTCCCCAATGTGGCAGCGATCAAGTTGGAGGTGTGGGAATAGGAACTCAACAGGCCGAGCAGGCATTTCTCGATTTATTTCCGAACAGGCGAGTGTTGCGGATGGATCAAGATACAACTACAGGTCGGCTCTCTCATCATGATATTTTGCATTCTTTTCAACATGGTGAAGCCGATGTGTTAATCGGGACACAGATGATTGCAAAGGGACATGATTTTCCCACTGTGACCGTCGTGGGCATTCTCTTGGCCGATCAATTGCTTGGACTCAATGACTTTCGTGCAGCCGAGCGTGCTTTTCAGCTAATTACTCAGGCCGCTGGTCGAGCAGGAAGGGGCGACAAAACTGGCTATGTTTATATTCAAACCTATGACATTGATCACTATGCGCTGATCTGTGCTGCGGAACAGGACTATACAGCGTTTTATAATTGGGAATTGCCCTTTCGCAAGACCATGGACTATCCACCCTTTGGCTTCTTAGGACTCGTGGGAATCCGATCCACGGAGTACAGTTTAGGTCAAAAAACTGCCAAAAAAGTGGAACAGATCATGCGTCGTTTTCAATCTCAATACAAGTGTTTGAAAAATGTACAAATTCTGAGTGTTTGTCCGGCACCCATCGGACGCATAAATAATCGCTATCGCTGGCAGATATTACTGAAATCACCCTCCGACTATGAGATAGCCCTCATTTTCCATAGAGTGGCTCGACTTGATCTACCCGACAAAGTCTATTTAACCTTGCAATTAGATCCCGGTTAGATCACCGTCCAAATACGACAGCCCAGTTGATTTCGAAAATCACTCCGATAATACAAACTATCTAACTATGTTATAATTCATTATTTAAGATAAGATTTACAAATAGAAAATGAGATCAATGATAGCAATTAAAAGAACACATTGTTTATGTCGAATAGAGAAAATTATACATAGAAGAACTGACAAGATAAATATTTAAAGTGTCCAACAGATCCTTAATTTCCTTCTCAAGCGTTCAACATTTTTTCATGAGACGACTGACAGAGGAAGACCATGTGTTTAATTAAAGTGAACTATAGAAAGTAGGACTTTATGGCAATTCGCAATATTATAACGATAGGGGAAGAGATCTTGCGCAAAAAAGCACGCCATGTGGATCAGATTGACGACCGCATTTTGCAATTAGTAGAAGACATGAAAGACACGTTAAAGGAATCCGGAAATGGAATTGGTTTAGCAGCGCCACAAGTAGGCATGCTAAAGCGAGTTTTTATCGTTGACTTACAAGATGAAAAGGGTATGACAGTTTATATCAATCCCGAAATCATCGCCACCGAAGGTGTTCAAATCGGACCAGAAGGTTGCCTCAGCGTACCTGGCAAAAGCGGGGATGTGGAACGCCCTGCTAAAATAAAGATCCGCGCCCAAAACGAACGCGGCGAATATTTTGAAGAAGAGGCGGAAGACCTACGTGCCGTTTGTATTTGCCATGAAAATGATCATTTAAACGGCATACTTTTCCCAGATCGAGTCAAAGGAGGTCTGAGCGACGTATGATGACCACTCCATACCGGATTGTTTTTATGGGAACACCGGACTTTGCCGTGCCTTCACTCAAAGCGCTAGATCAAGATGAACGATTCGAGGTTGTTCTAACGGTCAGTCAACCCGACCGCCCTCAAGGACGAAAACAAAAAATAGTGCCGACACCTATTCATAGCTATGCAACTGAACATGGCATCCCTTGTTATCAACCAGAATCTGCAAAAACTGAAGCTGCCCAAGAAGAAATTGCCGCAGCCAAGCCTGATTTTATTGTCACTGCTGCTTACGGTCAAATCTTGCCCGAAGCACTTTTAGAATTGCCTAAGTTCCGAGCAGTCAATGTCCACGCCTCTCTGTTGCCTCGCTATCGGGGAGCTTCTCCTGTACACTGGAGCATTATTAACGGCGATAAAGAAACTGGTGTGACAATCATGGAGATGATCAAGGCCATGGATGCTGGCGGTATTTTTAGACAAAAGAGTACGCCTATCGAAGCCGACGAAACGGCGGACGCACTTATGGACAGGCTGGCTATTTTAGGTGCTGCGATTTTGCCAGATTGTCTCATTGACATTGCCGAAGGTAATTTACAGCCAGTTCCTCAGGATGAATCAAAGGCTAGTTATGTTGCGCGTCTATCCCGTGACACGGGTGTCATCAATTGGCAGGACAGTCCGCAAGCGATCCACAACTTGGTTCGCGGCACATATCCTTGGCCTGGAGCTTCGACTTATAACGATGGAAAAAGGGTAAAAATTCACCGCACACGCCTTGTCTCAACGGATGATATGCCTCAAGACTATGAGGTAACCCCTGCAGCCCCAGGTGAGTTGGTATACCAGAATAAACGCTTGTTTATAGCTTGCGGTGCTGCCAACGTTACATCGGATGTGTTAGAAATATTAGAAATTCAGATGCCCGGCGGTAAACGTTTGACAGCGGAACAGTGTGCCCACAATCTGCCCCTCGACTTACAATTTGGCGGTCCTGATGCAAAGACGTAATTTCAAAATTAAATCACCAAATGAGAGAGAGCTCTCTTTTTTAATTTTATACAGAGTGTTGGAAGAAGATGGCTACACAAATCTGTCAATTCAAAGCACCTTTAAGACATTTCAACCGAGCTTCATCGAACGCAATTGGGCAACTGCAGCTGTTTATGGTGTGACCAGCCGCCTAACTGGCATTGACTATATACTCAATAAAAAGCTTAAACGCCCTCTGGAACAGCTTCAACCCGCTGTACGAACAGTGTTGCGTCTAGGAGTATGGGAACTGACAGAATCCTATGAATCAAATGTAGCAGCGATCTGTGATCAAGCCTGTAACCTAACCAAAAAAGTGGCCAATCGAGGAGCGGTAGGTCTTGTCAACGGTGTGTTGAGAGCGCTCATCCGCAAACCAGTTATACTTCCCAAAAAGGATTTGGGACTTCAGTTTGGTCTCATCCCAGAATTAGCTGGTTTATTTAAGAAGTGGTTTGGAGATGAAGCTGCAGAACTTCTGAAGGCTTTCGACCAACAGACTAATCTGACCGTGCGTCTAAGAGATCCTGCTTTGCCGGAGAACTGGCAAGAAGAAGAGAGTACATTTAGTCCCGCTTCATTTATGCCAGAGGGTCGCTTTGTCCATTTGAAAAGTAATACAATTGCTGATCTGCCGTCTTTTAAAAATGGATCTATCATGGTGCAAGGAGAAGGAGCTATGTTGGCTGGCTCGTTACATGGATTGAGATCAGGCAACTGTGCCCTAGATGCTTGTGCAGCACCGGGCAGCAAGACGATTCAACTAGCAGATGCTGTCGGTCTATCTGGACAAGTTATAGCTCAGGATATCCATCCAGTACGTCTCCAGCGGATCAAAGATCATTTACATCGTTGTAACGTCCACAATGTCGAACTGATGGAAAGGGACGCAACACAGCCGATTCCCAGTGAATGGACCGGCATGTTTGACGCAGTGTTGGTGGACGCGCCTTGCAGTGGCTTAGGTCAACTAGGCAATCGGCCGGAACTGAGATTTCGCATGACCTATGAACAGATCCAGTCTTTGTATCCTTTACAAAAGCAAATTTTAGAAGTATCAGCCCAAGCTGTTAAACCTGGCGGTCGACTAATTTATAGCACCTGCACCCTCAATCCTGCTGAAAATGAAGGACAGCTTCTAGCTTTTCTTGATAGTCATAGCCAGTTTGTCAGTGTAGATTTAATGCCACTATTGCCCAAGCGTTTACTCGATAAAGATCCTACCTTGCAAGTGGATGCAAGTAAGGGATATATTACATTGAGACCAGATCGACACAACTGTGAAGGATTCTTTGTAGGGCTTATGGAACTCAAAGAGAATTAAATCACTATTTTATAAATTCATTATTAATGGGCTCTGATACTGTTGATGTAAGGTCATTTGTGGGCGTCACGAGAACTCTACAGGTTAGGAATCAGTTACCACCTGATCAGACCATTTTCTGCCGAATTTGAAATAAGTGACTGTAGCACCGGCGATCAACCGATCCCTTTCATCAGTTACCGTAACATTATACACACTTGTAGTGCGACCGCTATGCATAACTGTGGCAGTCGCTTCCAGGATCTTGGACTCTGTAGCTGCCTTTATAAAATGGGTTGTCATATTTAGGGTGGTCGCCACATCACCTTCACTATTCGCGGCGACACCTGCGGCCATATCAATGAGGGTGGTAATCAATCCTCCGTGGACGGCACCCAAGGGATTTTTGTAATCAGATTTGATCTCCAGACCGACAGAGGATTGATCCGTACCTTTTTCTATAACATAAATACCAAATCTAGCCGAAAACTGATCCACAGGTATGGAAAGCTCGTCGCTGACTTCTGCTACAGATATATATTCAGAACTTTTAATTTTTTTCATTTCTTCAACCTCTTTTAAATGTAAATAGCTATAATATAATTATTAATTATTTCAATAGATTTCTTAGTTTTTAAATTATAGTCAAGGCAGTAATATATTTTATACTTTCATCGTTAGTTACATGATATATGATACAATGACCATACTATTTTAAACATTAGATTATACAATTTGATTAAATTTGTATGCATAAAAATAGCGTAGGTAGTGTCTATTTACATGAAGTCGTATATATATAATATCGAACAAGATGAGCTAAGCGCTTGGGTTGAAGCCCATGATTATCCCGCTTTTCGCACCAAACAGCTGAATAAATGGTTAAATCAAGGTATAGATGACGTCAATCAACTGACCAATCTCCCCAAAGTAATGCGACAACAATTAGCCGAAGATTTTACCTTTGATGGGCTGAAGATTACCAGCCGTTTGGTTTCACAGATCGACGATACTGTTAAGTATACAATGTTATTAGCGGATGGAAATATCGTCGAATCTGTCTTCATGCGTTATCGCCAGGGAACGTCCGTCTGTATTTCTTCCCAAGCAGGCTGCCGGATGGGTTGTCGTTTCTGTGCTTCGACTGGATTAGGTTTCGGTCGCCACTTGACGGCTGGGGAAATGTTTGCCCAAGTAGCTTTGATTGGCAGAGATATGGGGGAGCGGATAGACCACGTTACCATCATGGGAATCGGAGAACCTCTTGAAGACGTGCCCACTTTGTTGGCATTTTTATATCGTGTAAACGATCCTGATGGTCTCAATATTGGTATGCGCCGATTGACGGTTTCTACCTGCGGTATCATCCCTGCCATCCGCGAACTGGCAACAGCCAATCTACAAATCACCCTTGCTGTCTCGCTACACGCTCCCAACGACAAAATTAGGTTGCAGCTGATGCCCATCGCAAAAAAATATAAATATAATGATTTACTAGCGGTCTGTAGGGAATACCAGAATCGCACTGGTCGTCGAATGACCTATGAATATGCTCTATTTGAAGGTATCAATGACGCCGACATACATGCTGCTGAGTTGGCAAATCGACTGAGTGGACATCTTTGTCATGTCAATTTAATCCGTGCCAATCCAATTGCAAACGAGCCTTTTCAGCGCTCACCTATGGATCGAGTAAATTCTTTTCAGAAAATATTAGAGCAAAATAACATTGCCTGTACCGTGCGCCGAGAATTAGGTAGTGATATTATGGCGGCCTGTGGACAATTGAGGAGATGGGAATATGATGGCAAAGGGTCATATTGAATTTGCTGCGCACACTGATCAAGGGTTGACTCGTCTCAATAATGAAGATTCCTTCATGGTACTGAGCGGAAACACCTCGTATGTTGTTATTTTAGCCGACGGTATGGGCGGACATAAGCGCGGTGAATTGGCCAGTAGTATAGCGGTAAAATATGTCGCTGATCAATTGGCCAAACAACTGCATAGTGGTATTACAATTGAAGAAACTATTCAATTGATTACCGAAGTAGTTGAGAAAGCCAATGTAAAAGTGTATTTGAAGTCCCTAGAAGATGAAATCAATGAAGGCATGGGCACGACGTTAACTGTGGGTATCATTTTGGATGGTCACATGATAATTGCCCACGTAGGTGATTGCCGCATCAGCTTGCTCAGGCGAAAGGATTATCTACATCTTACAGTGGATCATACATTAGTACAGCTTATGGTGGATCGAGGAGATTTGACACCCGAAGAGGCAATCATGCATCCTCGTCGAAACGTTGTCACAAGAGCATTGGGCACGCCCGAATATATGTGTGCAGATATTGCCACTTATCAGCTGGAACAAGGAGATCGATTGGTATTTTCTTCCGATGGTCTACATGATTATGTACCTGAAGAAATAATTAAAAAGGTGGTTCAAGAATCAAAAACACCTCGCGAAGCAGCTAATAAATTAGTTGACTTGGCCAATGATACCGGTGGTGCCGATAATATTACTGTTATTATCGGTTTTGTATAGGATTGTTTTTCGAAATTACCGTATCGAGATTAATATATACAAAGAAAATCTGGTATATTGGAAAAAGTCTTGATATGGAATTAGAATTTAAATTGGGTTAAACTATGTATTTAGTCTGTATATGTTATTGCAAAAATAGACTCGCATAACAACCATATCATAAGATTTTGTTAAAGTAGTAGAGTTGTCGTATTGAGATAACTGCGCTGAAATGATTGAAACGTTTAATATATGATTTGAAATATATGGCGTAGACAATATAAAGTATTTAACTTTTGAGGTATAGATAGATGGAAGATCAAAGTCGCACGACAATTACGACAGGAATGGTGTTGGGAAACCGCTACCAGATTGTCCGTCTGATCGGTGAAGGTGGCATGGCGCTGGTGTATTTAGCGGTAGACCAACGGACTGGACGTGATGTTGCAGTCAAAGTCTTAAAGTCTGAGCTAGCTCAAGACGAAGAATTCGTGCGCCGCTTTGATACCGAAGCAAAAGCTGCTTCTAGTTTGTCCCATCCGAATATTGTTAAAGTACTCGGTGTGGGGGAGGAAGCAGGCATCCGTTATATGATTCAAGAATATGTGGAAGGCACCACTTTAAAGGAATTGATTGATCATTACGGACGGCTAGACTGGCGGGTTGCTGTTCCCATAGGACTTCAAGTAGCGATGGCTTTAGAAAATGCCCACGCCGCAGATATTGTACACAGGGATATAAAACCCCATAACATCATGGTTACGCCTGATCGTCGTGCCTTGGTTACAGATTTTGGCATCGCTCGCGCATCCACATCAAGTACAATAACATTGACCAGTGGAAATGCCATGGGTTCGGTACATTATTTTTCACCCGAACAAGCTAGAGGCGGTTTCGTCGGCGAAAAGGCAGACATCTATTCACTCGGCATAGTTTTTTATGAAATGGTCACAGGTGATGTTCCATTCGATGGAGAAACACCTGTAGCAGTTGCAATTAAACATCTGCAAGAAGCCCCTCTTAATCCAAGAGAATTGATTCCCGATATTCCACCTGGATTCGCTAATATCATTATGAAGTGTATTCGCAAATCCCCCGTAGAGCGCTATCAATCGGCGGGCGAATTAATTGACGAGTTAGATCGCTTTATGCTCAATCCAGACGGTGACTACGGGAGGATTGACGAGACAGCCATTATGCGTACGCGCACTCAACAAACAGGTAGTTTTGGTGAACAGACCAATTATAAAAAGGTCAAGCAAATTGAAAATGACATCCGCAATCGGAGTCGCAATCGCAAGCGAGAGACGGGCATTGTCATTATTGCTGCGCTATTTTGTGTCGTTCTCCTCGTCCTTGGCATTGTATTTCTGTTGCGCAATATGAGTAACAATGCCCCAGTTGAAGACTATGAGGTTGATAATTTTATCGGTATGGCTTTAACTGAAGCTCAATCAATTTTAGATGAAGCGGGCATTAAGTATGATGTTGATTTACGCCCTTCGGCAGACGTACCCGTAGAACAAGTCATGGAGCAGACCCCTGAGGCAGGAACAATTATCAAACCGACGAGTTTGACCGTCGTTCGTCTCATTGTGAGTGAAGGTGCAGACAACCTGCGCTTAAAAGATTATGCAGGTGAGAATTTCAACATCGCTGCCCGTGAATTAGAAAATATGGGTTATGTTGTTATCTCTGAATTCGTGAACACAGAAGATGTGACGATGAATTACATAGTGAAAACAGATCCAGAACCAGGCACAATCTTGGAGCCTGAACAAGAGATCACTTTATATGTCAGTAAGGGAAGAGAGGAAGTAGAGGTTCCTAATATTAGCGGCGACCAGAGAGACATCGCACTGCGAAAATTGCGTGAAGCAAATCTGGATGTGAATATTAAGATCATCGCTGCTAACCCCGACTTATCCTCGGATGATCAATATGTAGTAAATTATTCTCCATCCCCAGGCACAATGGTCAATCCAGGTACCACGGTTTACGTGACATTTGGCAGTTACTCTGATGCATTTCCCGAGAGTACACGAACTACAACTACAGAGGCTCCTACCACAACTACAGAAGCTCCTACCACAACTACGGAAGCTCCTACCACGACTACGGAAGCTCCTACCACAACTACAGAAGCTCCTACTACAATGGAAGCTCCTACTACAACGGAAGCCCCTACTACAACGGAAGCTCCTACTACAACAGAACCTCCTATTACACCTACCACCACACCACACACCACTACAACCTCTAAACCGATACAACCTCCCGCAGCCATAATCACGCATACAGCTGCGGCTGAGCTATTTCAACCGCCAGATCTTCACACGAGTCATTCACATTCCATCCTACCTGGAGATGATTGAAAGGTGCTTATGACCCAAGAAATTAATTATCTTAACAGAGCGAATGGACAACCCAATGACGGCATCAATGAGATGGTACGGGCCAACTGGCCGGATTTGGTTGGTCAATCATTTTCCGGAATAATTACCCGAGGTGTGGGTGGAAACTATAATGTTCGCTTATCAGACGGGAGACAATTGGTAGCCGTGCCTCGCGGGATTTTTCGCAAGACAGGTTATACCCCCACAGTGGGAGATCACGTCGTTTGTTCTTTAACCAACGACCCTGATGTGCCCGCCCGTATTGATGATATTAAAAAACAAAAAAATGTGTTGGTTCGGCCTCCCTTGGCCAACACAGATTATTTAATTCTAACTTTTTCCGTTACCTCTCCTGCTCCCGATATTACTTTAATTGACAAATTATTAATTATTTGTGGTGCAGCTGGTATCAAGCCCGTCCTTTGTTTTACAAAACGTGATCTTGATGCTAAGGCTGCGGATCAAGCAGTTGACGCCTTCAGACAACTAGGCTTTACGGTGTTTTCTACCAGTTTTACCGATCATAGAGAACTTGATGCTTTTCTAGGGGACGACTGGAATGACAAAATTATTGCTTTTGCTGGTCCATCTGGAACAGGTAAATCTACTCTTTTTAATGCCATAGCTGGAAAAGTTATTATGGAAACAGGTGAAATCAGTGACAAGCTGGGACGTGGACGTCACACGACGCGCCACGTCGAACTCATCCCTTGTCGCGGAGGCTTTTTAACAGATACTCCAGGATTCACTTCTTTGGAATTGTCTGATTTAGGTATGGAACCGGAAGAAGTCATCACCGGTTATCCAGAATTTTTAAAATTGTCTGATTATTGCCGATTTAATACCTGTCGTCACATTAAGGAACCCGGCTGTGCCGTTCGTGAAGCGGTGGAAGACGGTTTAATTGGTGACTTTAGGCATCAGGATTTTGTTCAAGAACGCTATGAACGCTACATTTATTTTCGTGAACAATTGGATGAAATTGATCCCTACATACGTAAACAAAGGAGAGAATCGCGATGAAACTAAAACCTTATGCAGAATGTAAAGACAAAGTACTGATCTCCCCGTCGATTTTATCGGCGGATTTCGCCAATCTAGGTGAAGACATCCGCAAAGTGTCCCAGGACGCTGACACCATTCACGTCGACGTCATGGACGGTGTATTCGTTCCCAATTTAACGATCGGGATGCCGGTGGTAAAGGCAATTCGTCCTTATACTGATTTGCCAATCGACTGCCATTTGATGGTACATGATCCCACTCCATTTATAGAAGGTTTTGCAGAGGCTGGGGCTGATCTGATCACAGTTCACGCTGAAACATGTCAACATTTGCATCGGGTCACTCAACAGATTCGTCAGGCTGGGTGTGATGTAGGCGTTGTTATAAACCCGGCAACTTCTCTGTCGGCTGTAGAAGAAATCCTTGATGAAGTTGATATGATTTTGCTGATGAGCGTCAATCCCGGTTTTGGCGGGCAGAAATATATCGAAAGTACAACAGATAAAATACGTCGTCTCAGACAAATGATGATTGAGCGAGGCATTGAAGCACATATACAAGTGGACGGAGGCATCGGTACTGGCAACATCAAAGACGTGTATGAAGCAGGTGCAAATTGTTTTGTTGCGGGTAGTTCTGTATATGGTAAGCCTGATCCTGTACAAGCAATTAGAGATCTTAAAGCAGCATGCGAGGTCTAATTGCCCTTGCGGGGAAGCTTTATCATTCTTCCTCTAAAAATAGTGAAGTGGGTATAGAGCAGAGGGAAGAATCTCTAAAATGGTTACAGACATACTGTACACAGGCTGACTATATCATTGCTGCGGATGGTGGACTCAACCATCTATATACTTTGGATGTCCCGCCGAATCTTTTTATAGGTGACCAGGATTCTATAGATTCAGAAGCCTGGTCTTGGGGCATCAATAATGGGATGCAACAAAATGTGCTACAGACACACAAGAATTTAACCGATGGCGAAGCTGCTTTTAAGAAAGCGATAGACAATGGCTGTATAGATTTGGCTGTCATATGTTCGTTAGGGGATTTGCGCCCTGACCACGTCCTCGGAAATTATTTGTTATTGAGTCAATTAAAAGCATCCTTTGGCGGAACAATTACTGCAACAGACGGTCATAGTATAGCTTTCTTTTTACATGGTCCTGAGACTTTGAATATTAAAGTCTTAAACCTGACACCTGCTCAACGAGATGGCTATATATCGGTATTGCCTTTGTTATCGTCTTTAGAGGGTGTCACATTGTCCGGTCTCACCTACCCGCTGAACCACGCTGATATCAAACTTGGTAGTACCCTTGGTATTAGCAATGAGAGAAGCGCCAAAACTGATGAAATTACCATACAAGTAGATGGCGGTAGTGGCGTTGTTCTCATCGTACCAAAGGATTAATACTATTCTTTGATTATATTTACGCGAAATATTAGCGCAAGTAAATTGCATTAGGCATTAAAATAAAAGTGAGGGGCCTATGATTATCAATACTAACAAAATTGAAGAAACAGAACGTAAGCATGCCTATAACGGCGCCGGTGCACTCCTATGCAAAGTTCTTCTGACCGAAGAACAGTGGAAAAATGAAATCCGTCTATGTAACCGATTGCGCCTTAAGCCAGGATCCGAAATTGGCTATCATACCCATGTTGATGATTACGAATTATACTATATTCTCTCAGGCACAGGATCACTAAACGATAATGGAGAAATTAAACCTGTATCTACCGGCGATCTCATTTATACAGCCGATGGAGCTGGTCATAGCCTATTAAACGACGGTGAAGAGGATCTCGAACTGTTGGCAATTGTCATTAATGTTAACTCTGAAACGCCATAGCACATATTTCATACAAGAGGTGAGGCGCCGCTGATTGTTTCAGCGGCGCTAGTCAATATCAACTTAATCAGGAAGAAAATAATGGAAATAAAAAATCGGTGTTCAACGGAAGTGAAGATAGGTAACCATGTTCTTTCAACGACCTCACCTGCAGTAATCATTCCTTTGGTGTCGCCAAATCTAGAATCTTTAGAGCGAGATTTAAAGAATTTGCCTAGTGACGGATATGACTTAATTGAATGGCGTCTCGATTTGCTCAATTTTATTAAACTAGAAGCATCCAAAGGACTTAAAAAATTAAAATCAGTTGATACTTCTGCTGAGACCGCTGTTCAAAGCTTGTCTGAGCAACAGATCTCATTTAGTAAAAACGATCATCTTCAGTTCCTAAGAACAGGCAAAGATATTATTCGTCAGTACACCCAATGTCCAATTATATGGACTTTTCGGTCGACCAGAGAAGGGGGGACAACCCCATCCTCCGATGAATATTATATTGAATTATTAAATCTGTTACTTGAAAATAAACTCGCCGATGCTGTAGACGTGGAATGGACCATCCCAGAAGAAGACAAAGACAGCCTGCTGTCTTTAGCCAAAACAAAGGGTATAACAACCCTTTTGTCCTCTCATAATTTTAATTACACTCCGAGCAGTGAAGAGATCTTGCAACAAATGAAACAAATGACAACCACCAACACTGATATTATCAAAGTGGCAGTCATGGCAAGAAATCATGGCGATGTGGTCAATTTATGGCAAGCAATGAACTGTTTTCGTCAATTTAGTGATCGGGCTCTAGTTACAATGGCCATGGGTGGCATAGGTGTTTTATCGCGGGTGTGCGGACACTGGTATGGCTCGACGTGCACATTTTCAGCTGTCGGGCGAGGCAGTGCTCCCGGACAGTTAAATATAGACAAGCTAAATACGTTACTAGCACATTTGGAGAGGAAATAATAACTATGAATAAACATTTTGATTCCGCTCTACGGCACAAAAATTCGGACTTAACAGAAAAATTACATGAACATCACAGGGGCATCAGTGGTCATACCAAATTATATTGCCTTTTGGGCAATCCCGTTGCCCACTCGCTGTCACCTGCGATGTATAACTATTCATTTTTAAACCATGGAATTGATGCCTGCTACACCGCTTTTAAAGTGTCCGAAGAAGATATGCCTAAGGCGCTATCTGCAGTTTGTGCCCTCGGCATCAAGGGTGGCAACGTGACCATGCCGGGTAAAACAGCAGCCGCTAAATTGTGTCACGAGCTTTCAGATGCTGCTGAAATCATTGGTGCTTGTAACACTTTTGTCAACGAAGGAGGACGCTTGATCGGTCATATGACCGATGGATTAGGATTTACAGACAGTCTGCGTCTGCGAGGATACGCACCGGAACAAAAAAGAATTGTGTTGCTAGGTGCAGGTGGTGCAGCTACAGCAATTCTAGTTCAATGTGCCTTGGAACAGGCCGCCCAAATCCATGTATTTAATCGCCGTTCGCCTCGTTTTATAGCCATTGGTCAAGTGATTGAACGTCTAAAAGATCATCAGCCTAGCGTTGATATTCATTTATTTGATTGGACAGATGTCCAGCAATTGCAAAGGAGCATCGCTGCTGCTGACCTTTTAATTAATGCTACCAATATAGGTATGGCACCTCATATAGATCAGCTGCCTTTACCAGACGTCAATTGCTTACGAGATGATCTTGCCGTAGCCGACATTATTTACAATCCAGAAGAAACTAAACTTATGAAATGCGCTCGTGAAAAAGGCGCTCCACTCGTCATCGGAGGACATGGCATGTTGTTATATCAGGGACGGGCTGCCTACAAGATCTTTACAGGGCTAGAGATGCCAGTTAAAGATGTAGGACGGGAGATCTTTGGTATAGAGATTCTTGAATAATAATTTTCAACCAGGTAAAAACTGCCATCTTATTGCTAAAATATAAAATATCCTTGCATAAGTTCAGCTGTTCATAGGTTAATCGTGCAGCTATATTAGCACAGGATATTTTATATTGAACATATCACTTAAAACTGGTCAAACAACAACGATTTGACAACTCATAAATTGTTAAACTGTATGCTTAGCAAATCTATTTCAGCAATACTTTATAGATCATTTTAATTTAAATTAAACCATACTGTTTACCAAGAGTGTGAAAAACTGAGGCGGATCTTTTTATGGTTTCTTCACTGACACAAAAGGAGAGGCGGAAATGTCCAGGCATTCCGAAGGCCGACCCCGGTGTGCAAAGCAAGCGATGCTCAGCACATTCATCAACAAAAATCTCTTCATCTAATATTGGCGATTGGGGAAAGAGATAGAAAGAGCCCTGGGACAAAAAGCAAGAGAAACCAGAATCTAGCAAAATATTGTAGAGCATATCGCGTCTTTTTTCATATATCTTAGGATCAACGTGTTTATCTGCAAAGGCAATAACCGCCCGTTGCATGAGGGCGGGAGCATTGACAAACCCCAGTGAACGATTAGCATAGGCTAGGGCGCTGATCAGATTTTCATAGTCTTCACAAGTCTTGTTGCAAGCTACATAACCAATTCTCTCCCCGGGTAGTGACAAACTTTTGCTCCATGAATACGCAATAATGCTATTCGGGAAAAGAGCAAAAATACTCGGTAATTTCGTGTCTCCAAAAATAATTTCTGCATAAGGTTCGTCAGACACGACGTAAATTGATTGACCAGATGCATCCAGCACATGCTTTAAAGCTGTTAGCGTACCGATATCGTACACACATCCAGAAGGATTATTGGGACTGTTGATCAGCAAAGCTTTAGTGCGCGGTGAAATGGCTTGTTTAAAAACGTTTGGATCAGGTAAAAATTCTCCCGGTTTTGTCGGCAGCACTTTGAGAATACCACCGGCATTTTGCACATAAGAACGGTATTCAGCAAAATAAGGCGCAAAGACAACAACCTCATCTCCAGGATCTAATATACTTTTAAAAATAATGGACAATGCGCCAGCAGCACCACAGGTCATCACGATGCCTTCGGGTTCGACGGGAACGCCGGATCGCTTTATTTCTCGTTCAGCCACGACTCGCCGCGTTTCCTCGTAACCAGCATTAGTCATATATCCGTGTCCGTGCGACACTGCTTGCGCCAAAGCAAATCGTAAATCCTCATCGACCGAAGCCGGTGTAGCAACATCGGGATTACCCAAGCTAAAATCGTAGACTTGGTCAGCGCCGTAAATTGCTTTAATAGCTTTACCCTTTTCAAACATATCGCGAATTGCTGAACCCTGCTGCATTGCCTCTTTTATTTTTGTAGAAATCATGCCGCCTCCTAATTTTCATTATTAATTAACAGTCCATAGCTTGACTAATAGTGCTATCAGGTATATTTTATACAAGTATTGATATTATAGAAAACGTTGACGAGGAAGCAAGCTGAATTTAACGGAACAGAGAGGGAGTTCTTGGTTGAAAAACTCCTGCCGCTAACTCAGACCTTGTACCGCCCTCCGAGTGCCCGACAAAATATCGGGACGTTTGCCGCGTTAAGGTATGCCCAATTGGCTCAATGAAGTTAAAGTCAAGGTGGAACCGTGTATTATACACCCTTGTGTGACCTAGGTTGCGCAAGGTTTTTTTGATGTAGAAAAAGTTTTTATAAACCAGATTATAATTTACATTCAAATGTCACAATAGACAGATGAGTGGCAAAACTTTTCAAAGGAGTGAACTTAAATGAAAGTTTATTTGAAGGATGGATCAGTTCGAGAGTATGACAAACCCGTACGTGTAATCGATGTCGCCCGCGACATCGGTCAAGGTCTAGCGCGCTGTGCTTGTGCTGGTGAGATAGATGGTAAACCAGTGGATCTGCGCACCGAGGTACCCGACGGAAGTACCGTGAATATTTTAACATTTGAAGACGATTATGGCAGAGATGCCTTCCGGCACAGCGCCTCTCACTTGTTGGCACAGGCTGTTAAACGCCTCTATCCGAACGCTAAACTGGCGATCGGTCCACCGATCGACAACGGTTTCTATTATGATATTGACCGAGAAGAGCCATTTACACCCGAAGATCTTGCAGCTCTGGAAAAAGAAATGCAGCGTATTGTCAAAGAGAATATCCCCATCGAACGTTTTGTCTGTTCCCGAGAGGAGGCTCTTGATAGGGTTAAAAAAGAGGGTGAAAATTATAAAGCCGAGTTGATCGAAAATCTGCCCGACGATGCTGAAATTAGTTTCTATACCCAAGGAGAGTTTTGCGACTTGTGTGCCGGTCCACACCTCATGGAAACGGGTCAGTTGAAGGCGTTTAAATTGATGTCCTTAGCCGGTGCGTACTGGCGTGGCAGTGAAGACAATAAGATGTTGACGCGTATATACGGCACGATCTTCCCTAGCAAAAAAGAACTTAAAGCTCATCTTGAGCGCCTGGAGGAGGCGAAGCGCCGTGACCACCGCAAGATCGGTCGTGATATGGAGCTCTTCATGATGAACGACGACGGTCCCGGCTTCCCGTTCTTTTTGACCAAAGGTGTAACTTTAAAAAATACTCTAATTGACTATTGGCGGGAAATTCATCTGAGAGAAAATTACCAGGAAATTCAGACCCCGATGATCTTGAACCAGCGACTATGGGAGACTTCTGGTCACTGGGCACACTATCGGGAAAACATGTATACCACGACCATCGACGACGAGACCTATGTCATCAAACCGATGAATTGCCCTGGTGCCATGTTAGTTTATAATAGCAAGCCCCACTCATATAGAGACCTGCCTTATCGACTAGCCGAATTGGGTACAGTTCATAGACATGAAAAATCAGGCGTCCTGCACGGACTGATGAGGGTACGCTGTTTTACCCAAGATGATGCCCACATCTTTATGACCCATGACCAGATGATTGACGAAATAAAACGTATTGTCCGACTGATTGATGAAGTATATCTGTTATTCGGCTTTAAATATCACGTAGAACTCTCAACCCGCCCTGAAAGCAGCATGGGTTCTGATGAAGATTGGGAACATGCCATTAATGGTCTGAAACAAGCTCTTGAAGAGATGGAATTGAATTATGTTGTCAATGAAGGGGACGGCGCTTTCTACGGTCCTAAAATCGACTTTCATTTAGAAGATTCGCTGGGTAGAACCTGGCAATGTGGTACGATCCAATTGGATTTCCAACTTCCCGAGCGCTTTGATTCTGAATATATTGGCGCTGACGGTGAACGTCACCGCCCCATCGTCATCCATCGAGTTGCCTTCGGCTCAATCGAACGTTTTATCGGCATTTTGATCGAACATTTTGCCGGCAAGTTCCCAACCTGGTTGGCACCAGAACAAATTCGCATCTTGCCAGTCTCAGACAAATTCTACGAATATGGCGAAACTATCAAGAAACAACTAGTTGCAGCCGGGTTCCGTGCTGAATTTGATGACAGAGACGAAAAACTTGGTTATAAAATACGAGCCGCCCAGAAAGATCACATTCCATATATGTTGGTCGTAGGAGCAGATGAAGAGGAAAGCGGCACGATATCGGTGCGCAATCGCGACAAACGCGCTCAGACAACAATCACTGTAGACGACTTTATACAAGCTGTAGACAAAGAAATTATCGACCGTCAGATCGAACTCATAGATTTCAGTGACGGACAAAGCGAAAGTTAATCAAAATGAAGCAGACGCCAACAATTTAGTTGACAGCCGGGCTTATCATATTGATCCGATCTATGCTATTGAAAAGGCAATCCCCGCGTTGGCAGGCTGTTCAGCACGGGGATTCATTGTGGAGATACTATGCAAAGAAAAAACACCGAAATACATATTATGGACAGGAAGGCATTCAAAACTAAAAAGCCTCTGGCTCTATTTGCATCTTTTTATAAGCCGCATTTGAAATTATTTATTTTAGACTTGATTTGTGCCCTAGGCATTGCTCTAGTAAGCTTGGCTTTTCCCTTGCTAACCCGTTATGGTCTTTCGAATTTACTGCCTAGTGGTCGATACACCGATTTTATTTGGATGATGGTTGGGCTCGTTATTGCATTTATAGTGAAAGCAGGTCTTCAATATATCGTTACATATTGGGGACACTCTTTAGGTGTACGCATGGAAGCTGATATGCGCCAGACCTTGTTCAATCATATGCAGACACTGTCATATCGATTTTACGACAACAACCGCACGGGTAATTTAATGAGCCGCGTGGTTAATGATCTGTTTGAAATTGTCGAATTGGCTCACCACGGTCCTGAAGACTTATTCATCGCACTGGTAACCCTCATCGGTTCATTCATAGCCATGGCTATGATCTGCTGGGAATTGGCTCTGATTATCATCATCTTAATTCCAATCATTGTGTTTATCTCTTTCCGCGGAAGAAACCGCATGACAGCCGCATCCAAGAAGGTTAAGCAAAATGTGGCTATGATCAACGAAGAACTGGAAAGTTCCATTTCTGGTGTTCGTGTGGCTCAGGCTTTCAACAACGAGGAACACGAAAAGAATAAATTTAGCGACAGCAATAATGCCTACCGCACAGCAAAAAATGGATTCTACAAAGCGATGGCTGGTTTTTCTTCTAGCATGGAGTTTTGGACTGCTATGTTGAACCTTGTTGTCGTGGGGGTAGGTGCATATTTTATTGTCCAAAGCCGCTTGACATTGACAGATATGTTGACCTTCACATTGTTTGTCAATACATTTTTGACACCGATCCGCAAATTGATCACCTTCTTTGAACAGTATGCTAACGGCATGGCGGGTTTCCAACGATTCGTCGAGTTAATGCGCTTGGATCCAGACATCGTTGATGAAGAAGGGGCCATAGCAATACAAAATGTTGAGGGAGAAATCCGTTTTGAAGACGTCTCTTTTTCATATACTGATCACGAATCTGTCTTGGAACATTTAAATTTGCACATTAAGCCTGGACACACTTTGGCACTTGTCGGTCCTTCGGGCGGTGGCAAAACAACCCTTTGTCAACTGATTCCACGATTTTACGAAGTGGATGCAGGTCGCATTACTTTGGATGGCATCGACATCCGCAATATCACTTTAAGCAGTTTGCGGAGAAATATAGGTATTGTGCAGCAGGATGTCTTCTTGTTTGCAACTAGTATCAAAGAAAACATTCGCTACGGCTCTATTGGAGCAACCGATGAAGATGTCGTAAAAGCTGCTAAAGCGGCGGACATCCATGACTTCATAATGACGCTGCCCAACGGCTATGATACCCAAGTTGGTGAGCGAGGAGCGCGCTTATCCGGGGGACAGAAACAGCGCTTAAGCATCGCCAGAATTTTCCTTAAAAATCCACCCATATTAATTCTAGACGAAGCTACATCGGCATTGGATACAGCCACCGAGTTAAGAGTCAGAAAAGCCCTTGATCGCTTGGCAGAAGGTCGCACTTGTTTAATTATTGCCCACCGCTTGTCCACAGTACAAAATGCCGATCAGATTATCTATATAGATGAATCTGGCATCAGGGAATCAGGTACTCACAACGAATTGATTGAAAAGAAGGGGTACTATTTTGAACTTCAACGCGCCCAATTCGGTGACGAAGAGAGTACCTATTTTTTGCGAGACGAAGCATAAAGGTTATTTCACATAATAATTATGTATTTATCACATTAAGGAGAGACAATGGCATTTTTAGAATCCATAAAAGATCAGGTTGTGGGACAGCAGTTTTTAAACCGCTCAGTTTGGGCTTGGATCCAGGTAGGTGTATACATCATCCTACTCATAATCGCTTTTAAATTATTGAGCCATCTCGTGAAAATGGGACTGCAAAAAAAATTAATCCATTCAGAAGGCAATGTTGAAAAACTCAATAGACCGATTACGATTATTGTTGTTTTATTTTTCTTTGCAGCTGTATTTTCAATATTAATCGATACGTTAGAGGTAACAGGTAAGAAAGAGTTATTTTTATCTCGCTTGAGTCAATCCCTAACCATTTTGGCAATAGCACTTATTTTTTACTATGTCTTGCCTGCAATTCTTCAACTCTGGGTACAACAGCCGAAGACACCTAAAATTAAAATTCAAAATCGTACATTAGCAAATTTTTTATATTTGTTAATCAAATTACTGGTTATTTTATTTGCGATATTTGCGGTGTTGTCGGCTTGGGGCGTACAAGTTTCAGGATTGCTTGCAGGCATCGGCATTGGCGGCTTGGCGATCTCTTTAGCTGCTCAAGATACTCTGTCAAATTTTATAAGTGGTGTCACCGTGTTGGGAGACCAACCCTTTGAAATAGGAGACTTTGTCAAAGTGGGTGAAGTGGAAGGTACTGTGGAATCCATCGGACTTCGCTCCACAAAAATCCGTACCTTGGACACCCAACTTGTCATTTTGCCAAACAACAAGGTGGTCAACGATATCGTAACTAATTATAGCGAAATGACTATGCGACGCATCAACTTAGATATACCTATAAGTGTGGAGACCCCTGCCGATCAGACAGATAATTTTATAAAGAAAATATATGCTTGGATTGAACTGCGCGAATTATCTGTCACTAAAGATATGCGGGTACGTATAAACCAAGTGGATGCCATTAGGCAAAATATCCTAATTCAGTACTATCTCAACACTACTAATTTTGAACTCTATATGAATGAGCAAGAAGACGTCCTGCTCGCTGCCCGAAAATTCATGACCGAACTTGATATTAAACCGGCCAACCCCCTATCGAGCAGTGTCGCGGAAACTGTCGTTTCCAAAACTTGAGGTTCATATTGTCGTTACACTTCTAAAACAAAATTACTCATACTAAAGTACGAAGCCCCTGCAACAGAATTCTGTTGCAGGGGCTTCTTCAGTGGCAGGGGAGAAAGGATTCGAACCCTCAACCGACGGTTTTGGAGACCGTTGCTCTACCGTTGAGCCACTCCCCTATAAATGTTATCCAAGAGAACGCTATTAATATTAGATGAAAGCAAGTCTTATGTCAAGGCATTTTTAGTAAAGTATAATTTTCTGTGAACTGCAAGTTAAAATGAAATCCCAACTATTGACAATGTAATCGATATTCGCTCAAGCAGCAGCCTGCCGAAACTCTATAGCACTGCGCCCGTCTAATATCTTTCTGGGATAATGATTGATGAAATCCTCCA
>JAAYOA010000121.1 GCA_012520525.1 Clostridiaceae bacterium
ATTTACTTCACAGAGCGTGGGAATAGCGGACGCAGCCCCTGGGCGACTCACCGCCAAACCCGCCGACCGAACTGCCAGTTTTAAGGCGGTTTGACAATCATTTGTTTGATTTAACCCTGCTAGATAATAGCCTGTAAATGTATCGCCTGCTCCTGTCGTGTCGATCACGTCAACCTTCACAGCAGGTTCTTTAAAAACCTCACCGTCAAATAAAGTCATTGCTCCCCTGTCACCTAAAGTCAAGACAACATGATTTATTCCATATAAATTTTTAATGCGCTGCAAAATATCCAGAGGATTAACGGAATTCGTCATTTTTTTACCTTCGGTCTCATTGACAAACAGAATATCGACAAGGTCTAGGGGATATGTCACAATCTCACTTTCAAATGGAGATGGATTAAAGGCGACGGTCATTCCCTGAGAAGATGCACTGCGAATTATTTCGGGCACTTTATTTATTTCATTCTGTAAAATAATTACATCGCCTTTGCCGAAATTGACCAGGACATTTGTTATTTCTGCAGATTTAATACAGGCATTGGCTCCAGGCAAATAAATTATAGAATTTTGACCTGTTGATGTTACCTGAATAACAGTATGTCCCGTCGTCAAACTTTTGTCTTGTGATAAATAATCTGTATTGATATTCGAATTTATCAAAGCTTGCTGGGGCAACTCAATGTTCGATCCTAATTTTCCTGCCATCCAAACAGGCAACCCCGCTCGAGCTAAAGCAATGCCTTGATTTAATCCTTTGCCGCCGGCAAACTTCTTCATTGATTGCGCTGCCAGAGTCTCGCCCGGTTCAACGATATGGGAAGTGCGGTAGACATAATCTATATTCAATGAACCGTAGACTAAATATTTCACCAAAACAACCTCCAGCATTTTCTGCATAATACACAAATTACATTACTTGAAACTATGATATCAAAAAGAGAAACGAGAAAATTTTAAATAGTGTATAATGTTCATTTGTATGATATTCGCCTGCGGGCTAAAACTTTTTCCTGAGGTTTTATATGGCTGAAAAACAAGGTGTAGTTGGCAGTTTACTGTGGAAACTAATGGAGCGCTTCGGTGTGCAGACCATTCAATTTTTACTGCAAATTGTCTTAGCACGACTTTTATCGCCTGACCACTATGGCGTATTGGCACTAATGATCACATTTATTTCTATCGCCAATGTCTTTATTCAAAGTGGCTTTAATACAGCTTTAATTCAAGGAAAAGAAGTGAAAGATGACGATTTTTCATCGGTATTTTGGCTCACTCTTGGTGTAGCATCTTTGCTTTACATCGTCTTATTTTTTGCCGCACCGATGATCGGACGATTTTTTAATATGCCCGATTTTGTTAATAAATTTAGAGTTTTAGCCCTCGTGTTGTTACCTGGCGCACTAAACTCGGTGCAATTAGCGAAAATAAGTAGAGCTATGGACTTTAAAAAAGTTTTTTACAGCAACATTGGCGGCATCGTTGTATCGGGCATTGTCGGAGTTTCGTTGGCATTTATGGGCAAAGGAATTTGGGCTTTAGTTGCTCAAAATATGACTAATGTTATTATTGCCAGCATCGTTATGTGGTTCACAGTCAAATGGCGCCCGCAATTTACGATCAATTTTAAAAGACTAAAAGTCTTGTTTGCTTTTGGCTGGAAATTAATGGCATCGGGTATGATGGATGTCCTTTACTTAGAGATGAGAGGTCTAGTCATTGGCAAAAAATACAAAAAGTCAACTTTGGGGTTTTATAACCGGGGTAAACAATTTCCCCAATTTTTGATTGATGGCATAAACGGCGCCTTGCAGAGTGTGATGTTGCCAGCGCTATCTTCTCGTCAAAGCCGTACATCTGAAGTTAAAACCCTGATGCGCAATTCTATACTCATGAGTTCTTATATTTTATTTCCCCTCATGGCTCTGCTTGCTGGCGTCTCTGAACCCTTGATAGCCTGGCTTTTGACAGATAAATGGCTTCCCGCCGCACCCTATATGCAAATTTACTGTTTTACTTTAGCACTTTTTCCTATCCACACATGTAATTTACAGGCCATTAATGCGATCGGTCGCAGCGATATTTTTTTAAAATTAGAAATCATAAAAAAGATACTCAGCCTTCTTCTTTTAGTTGGCGCTATAATATTTTTCGACTCCCCCATCATGATCGCTTGGACCGGAGCAATCAGTGGCGTGTTAGGACTGTTCATCAATGCCTGGCCTAATAAAAAGTTAGTTGATTATTCATATTTCGAACAAATGAAGGATGTGGGACCTTATTTTGGCATAAGTTGTTTCATTTTTATCATTTTAATTCTATTAAAACGTATTTTACCCCTTTCTCCCTTGGCGGGTTGGCTCGTCCTTGGACTATTGGGGCTTGGCATTTATATTTTATTTTCTCTCATTATTAAACCTCAAGCTTATCTGTTGACCCGGTCTATTTTGCGCGCCTCTAGAGAGAAAATGAAAGAGGGACGCAGTTGATCGCCTTTGGTCATTAAAGACGTATATAGACAATCATTAAATTAAGAAAGAGGAATTATTATGCTACACACACCGTATCGCCGCGTTGTCAATTATTACGAGACTGATATGATGGGTTGGGTTCATCACTCAAACTACATTCGCTATTTTGAAGAAGCCCGTGTCGCCAACTTAGATGAAATGGGTGCAGGACAGGCAAAACTAGAGACCTTTGGAATTATTAGTCCGGTCACTGATTTTTCCTGTGTAAATATCAAACCCACCCGCTTTGCTCAAGAGCTCATCATCGAATGTCGATTGACAAAATATAACGGTGTGCGTATTTGCTTTGAATACGAGGTCTTGGATGCAACCACCGGTGAGCTCTGTGCTACAGGGAAGAGCAGTCACTGTTTCCTTAACACGAACAACAACCACAAGCCCACAGCTTTGCAGAAGTCGGTGCCTGAAGCACATGAAGCTGTTCTTTCCTATATGGAGAAGATGGGCATATGAACAAGCGTCAAGTGATTGGCTCACTCATGTTATTCACCGCTGCTCTGATCTGGGGCGGCTCTTATGTAGCTCAAAAGGATGCACTTAATTATGTAGGTCCTATAACGTTTATGTTTGCTCGGAGCGCAGCCTCAGTTATTTTTCTTGCTCCAATGGTATTGGCCTACAGACAGTTTGACGACATTGGAAAATCCCTCGATTCTGCTCAGAAACGACGGCGCACAAAGTTGACATTAAAGGTGGGCACTGTGGCTGGCATTGTCTTTGGTTCCGGTGTGTGTCTCCAGCAAATTGGACAGATTTATACCAGTGTGGGTAAAGCGGCATTTATTACCGGAATTTATATTGTTTGGGTACCAATAGGAAGTTTTATTGTCATGCGCATTCGCAGTGGTCCTAAACTTTGGCTGGCCGTTTTCTTGGCTGTCATTGGACTATATGTTTTGACGATAAACGGCAATCAACCGATCAACAAAGGGGATATCTATTGTTTTCTAGGAGCCATTCTCATGGCCATTCACATATTAATATTGGGACGTTATGCCAACTCTGCTGATGGCGTTTTATTATCACTTCAACAATATCTATCTACTGCTGTTGTGATGATGGTCTTGATGTTCATATTTGAAAAACCGTCCCTAAATTCTATTTTTGCGGGTTGGAAACCTTTGCTCTATACCTCACTGTTATCTAATGCTGTAGGTGGAACACTGCAGATCTTTGGACAGAAGAGGTTGGATGCTTCCGTCGCTTCTTTAATTATGAGTTTAGAGGCGCCTTTGGCTGTCATAGCAGGATTGATTTTGCTGAACGAAAGATTAACGACAAAGGAACTAATAGGCTGTGTCCTTATGTTTGTCGCCATCCTCTTGGCCCAGTGGCCAACCTCAGTAAAGAATAAAAAACAAGCATAATCAAGCTACAAGTTATATTCTTAGACCCGTTCATATTGAAAAATGCAATGAAAAGATCCCTCTAGCACAATTTTAGAGGGATCTTTATTATAGATATTTTGATGTTTTCGGCATATTTACTGCAGTAAGCTGATTGATTAATCTTTCAATCCAACTTCCTTGATTGTGCCGTTTCTGAATGCTTGAATCAGCATCTTTAAGTCTTTAATACGTTCTTTGATCATTGATCCTTCGTCGGTGTCGCTGACTTTAAGGCGACGGGGCATAACTTCGACAATTTGAATATTCGGCGTATAACTAGCCATGTCATTTTCGATCTGATCAAAGTTATGATGCTCAGCTAAAGCCAAGTGATGGGAATTAAAGATCAACGTATAACCAGCGATACCTGTTTTGGGTTGGTACGCTTGGGAAATGCCGCCGTCTATGACAAATAATTTGCCGTTAGCTTTTACCGGAGTTTCACCGTCCTTTATTTTGACGGGAACATGTCCATTAATAATGCGAGAAATGTCTGGATCCATATCAAACTCACGGAAAATTTTGTCGCATATCTCAACCTTCTGGGACAGCTGATAGTAAGGATTATAATTCTCTTTATGCAACTCTTTGTCGGCCAAGAAATAGCGCTCGAAAGTGGCCATCTTGTGTTTGCCAAACATAGGAGACTTGGGACCGCTCCAGAGATACCACATAAAATCACAAGCATCCTTTTGAATGGAAGGTACATCTGAATAATAAGCCTGATTCATGCGCACATAAATATAATCTAATAATCTTTTACCTGAATAAAATCTATTATTTACTGTTATGCCGTCAAACTCACCGTCCTCAGTCATTGGCACGCAGCCATGGAACAACAAATTATTGTTCATGCGCTTATATGTATTGCCCTTGGAATAGAGGAAGCGGACGTGGCGGTGAAGGGGTTCACTGTGAGCAAAGGTAGCACGAATGATGCTCATTAATTCTTCTTCTTCAGCTGAAAGCTTAGTGGGGTCTTTAGGATCAACTGTAGGGAAGTTTGTATCCAAAAGCTTATATTTCTTGCCCTCAAACTCATAAGTCATGTCTTCAAAATTAATATTCTTTAAAACATTTCGATGTGACATCTCGTACTCAGGATGTCTTTCGACCAACTGCCCTTCCAGCTTGGCTTCGATAATCGTTATCATTTTATGCATTTTACCGGCCAGCTGCATATCAATGTGAGCATATTCTGTCTTACCAATCACTTTGGGATCAAAGCGTTTACAGTCGTCATCGGCATAAACTTCTTGAGCCATATTAGAAAGTGGTCGCAAGTTGATACCATATCCATCTTCAAGGGCGTCAAAATTATAATAGCGAATACCGATGCGTAACACACTGCACATACAGACTTCATTGCCAGCTGCTGCACCCATCCACAACACATCGTGATTACCCCATTGGAAGTCAACTTTGTCGAACAGAATTAACTCTTCCATTATGGTATGAGGTCCTTTGCCACGATCAAAAATGTCGCCGATGATATGTAAGTGGTTGACACAGACTTTTTGAATGGTTTCGCATAAGGCAACAATAAATCGTGGACTGTCGCCAAGTTCGACTATTTTATTGATGATGTGATTGACAAAGGACTTACGGTCAAAATCACCCGCGCCGATATAGAGCATTTCGGTCAAAATTGACTGATATTCTTTGGGCATTTTTTGGCGCACTTCATCGCGGTTTGATTTGGAAGAAATGTAGCGAAGCAAATCCACAAGTCGGATAATGGTCAGGCGAATCCATTCACCTTGAAAACGTCCCGTTCTTTGTAATATTGAAATTATTTTATCTGGATCATAGATTAAATTTGCCAGTTGATTTTGTTCATCTTCGGTAAGGATGTTGCCATAAAGTTCTCTAATCTTTGTGCGAATATTTCCCGATGCAGAACGCATGAGATGAATAAATGCACCATCTTCGCCGTGTAGATCACTAAAAAAATACTCCGTTCCCTTGGGCATTTCACATAGTCCTTCGAGTCTAATAATCTCACCGGTAGCCATATGTTCGTTAGGGAAGTCTTTTGATAATAATTTTAAATACTTGTGATTAAGCATAGTTTATTTTCCACCTATCAATTTAATAGTGAATGAAAAGAATAAGAGATTGCTAACTGACTTGCGGTCATTATAACAAATATATGATCACTATGGACATTCATAGTTAGATTAACGGGATTTTAATCTTAATTGTTTCAGTTTTTTACAGTAAAAACCTAAAGTTGAATGTAGATAATTCGGTTAATCACGAATTCTATATACAAATGAGCATAGCTCAAATCAGGAGGTGCCGGATGAGCGCAACTTGGAGTGAATATTACGCTGCTGTAGATCGCTGTTATGCCCAACAAAATCATAACAGTAATATGCGCAGCCAAATTTCCCAGTGTCAAAATCAAATAACAAAACTAGAAGAGAAGATCAGGCGTTTGAATCGTGCTAAATCGAATGCAATCAGTGATAACAGTGCATTTTCTAGTGATATGAACGCTAAAATCAAGTCCATTGATGCCGGTCGCTTCACAGGCGAGCGCAAAGATAAAGTACAGACTGCTATGGATCAGGTGAAGAGTGCCGTTGCCGACTACACTGGCAGCACATTTGATCGCAGTGTGGTAACTCCCATCGACAACAAAGTTCAAGAGCTGCGAAATGAAATTAGTAACTTAAACAGTCAAATAAGCAGTTGTAGATCCAGAATTGTAAGGATTAATTGGCCCTCAATACCCGTTGAAAATTAGTCATAACAGGAGGTCTCCGTGGGACAGATTCAAATTAATCCCGGCACCCTAAAAGGGTTGATCGGCAATATGACAAGTACGATGAATGGCTTTGATTCAGCCGCCAGTTCCATCGACGTTTCTTTTTCAGAAAATAAATTAGCCTTTACCGATGAGCTAGAAAGTCGTTTAAATTCGCTAAAAAGCGAGTTGACAAATATGAGTACAAGCACAATTGCAAGCTATAACCATATGTCTAATAGCGTCGATGAAATGACCGAAGTAGATCGCAATATTCTTTTCTAAAACGTTGAAAATTAAGCATATAAATATAAGAAAATTATTTTTTGAGGAGCATGTAAATGAAAAAAGATGAATTATTGCCGATGGGAACCGTTCTCTTTTTAAAAGATGGTGTCCAAAAAGTCATGATCATTGGTCGTGGTACAGTAGTTGGAGCACCGGACGACAAACAATATTATTACGATTACACCTGTTGTCCCTATCCTATGGGATTAGATAAGGAAAGCATATTTTTCTTCAACCATGAAGATATTGCTCGAGTAGAATTTATGGGATATGTGGATGAAACCGAAGAACAGTTCCGCGACCGCTTCTTCAGTTGGACAAAAGAGACCGACATTCCGCAGGGTAAAACGGGAGAATAGCTATGTCATTAGTATTAGATCGTCCGGAAATAACCGCTCAATTTACCCAAGGTAAATCACAGTTAACCGATGTAGTGGCAGCACTGGAAACGATTAAGGCATCCCACGATGAATTTTCCGGTGAAGCATCTTTTACAGGTTCTTTTGCAGATGCAAGTAAATCTTTTGTCGCCGAAGTAATTGGTACAGCCAACGTGGCAGCGAAAGTATTAATTGAAGCCACCGAACAAGCCATGACTCAATATGAAACAAAAGTTGAAGGTGCTGACGGATCAGGCAGTGCCCACATAGAAGTCGCTTACTTAAATGACGAATTAAAACAAGATGTTGTCGAACAGCGCACCTGTTATCAGACTTATCTTTCCGATGTAAACAGTGGTCTGAGCAGTATATCTGACATCATTTCTGTGCGTATGCCTTCATCGGGTGATATCGAACAAGGTTTAAACGATGTAAACACCAAGCTAGATGAAGCCATACAAGCCGTAGAAAAAATAAATAATACCGAAGGTCTCGATGAGCTAGAAACATTGTCCGCTCGATTTAATGAACTCATTACTTATATGTGTTCATTTTCTGGAAAAGGAATTTTCAACTACAAGGGTGGCGATGTCACTCTGCAGTCATTTTACAACGAACTCGTTCATTCATGTGCTGAGATCAGCGCAACAAGTGAAGGAACGATTGAAGAATTGCGCGTCTTTGCAGAAATGCTTGGCAGTATGTCTAAAGCAGAACAGCGCACTTTCTTGCGGGAACTCTGCAATGAACTTAACATCCCCTACGATGAAAATTTATTAGAAGAGTTGCGCTTGGCTATTGCAGATACAAAGTCGAGTGACGGTCATGCCTTTAGCCTGGATGCCATGAAGGACTACAGAAAGCTGTATAAATTTGTTACGAAAATTTACGACGGAGTCGTGGACGGCAGTAAATCTCAACAGTTTCTTTGGAAAATTGGAACTCATGGCAACCAAATTGATCTGCTTATCGATACCATTTCTCGAAGTGACAAACTGTCTGATATTTTTCTTGATGTCATGTGCGGGGTTGAAAAGTTTTCTAAAAATGTCAATATTTTCCGATCTGATATGGCTTTAAAAGTCTTAGGCAAATCTATGGACTTGATGGATGACCATCCTAAAATTGCAGTCCTTCTAGAAAAGACCGCCTACATGATCGACAATCCTAAAACTTGGAAGAATCTTGATAAAATACAAGATATTGTCTCTTCATTTGATTTCAGCAAATTTAGTGGTGTAGCCAAATTTGGTAAAAAAGTGGGTCAATTCTTGAATGACAATGCCAAGGTTATCAACAAATTCGGCAAAGTTGCAGCTGTCGCCGGATTTGCAATTAACACAGGTATTTCTGCAATGGAAAATTGGGAAGTGACCAAGGGAGACATTGGTCGCACTGCTGCCTACACCGGTATTGATGTCGTCATGGATATAGGTCCTCTGGAAGGTATGACGATCGGCGCTCACTTCGGTCCTGTCGGTGCTGCCGTTGGACTGGGCGTTGGAGCACTCTCACAAGGTGTACAGTTCGTCAGCAAGCGAGTCTTTGGTTTCGATATTAAACAAGGACTTAAGGACACCGTTGGCAACTGGGTAGGAGATGCCCTAAACGACTTTGGACAGAGTGTAAAAGACTTCGGAACCGACGTCTACAACAGCGTCAAAGACTTTGGCGACAGCATAGGACAGGCCCTGGCTGGAGGCTGGCAAAAAATATTCGGCTAGCAAACTTGATTAATCTATTAAGATAAACATATAAAATCTTTACAATTGGAAGCGAGGTCACTGTTGTTAAATTGGAGCATGACCAAAGCTCTCCGTACATTCAATATCGCCCATCCCGTTGATCCCCTGCGGGTGGGCGATTGGCAAGTGCGGAAGTTGACGGCATTCAGAATAATTATTATGGGTATTGGTTTTACAGTCCTTTGTTTGATGGCTAATGGACTACTTTACGGTATG
>JAAYOA010000122.1 GCA_012520525.1 Clostridiaceae bacterium
AATGAGTCTGGGATTGCTGAGACAGTGATTGGATGATCCGTTCGGCAAGATACTAGTATCTTGCCGAACGGATCATCCAATCACTGTCTCAGCAATCCCAGACTCATTTTGCATGCGTTCGGTTTGGCAACGTCTTGGGTTCGGCGGGAAGTGTTATTCCTATCTTTCAAAAACAAATAGAGAATGGTGGTCCTCTTACCATCACAAATAAAAAAATGGTGCGTTATTTTATGACCATTCCTGAGGCAGCTTCCCTGGTTATCGAAGCTGGTTCTATGGCAGAAGACGGCGAAGTCTACATTCTGCGCATGGGTGAACCGGTGCGTATTCTTGACCTTGCATTTAATTTAATTAAGCTTTCGGGATTAGAGCCTTATAAGGATATTGATATCATAGAGGTAGGACCACGCCCGGGCGAAAAAATGTTCGAGGAATTACAGTTGCCAGATGAAACCATGACGAATACACGCAATCCGGACATAATGGTTTGTAACAATGTCGATCAACATGTCATCGATGTTGACGATGTCCTGAACCAGTTAACTGTATCTTTAAAACAGTCAAACAGCGAGATCAAACAGACGCTGAAAAGCCTAGTGCCCGGTTATAAAATTGATTTTTGTGATCGAACAGGTGAAACGTGATGCAGATCTTAGTTGTAAGCCAAATTTATGCACCGACACCATTTCGTATAAATGACATAGTCGCAGCACTGACAGCAGCCGGTCACCGCGTCAAAGTTATCACCGGTCTGCCTGATTACGGTTTAGATTCAATCCCCAAGGCCTACCGCTGGTTTCGTCGCCGTCACGAGTGGATTGATGGTGCGGAAGTTGTTCGCGTGCCGACGACGGCGCGTCGGAAGGGGGTTTTCTGGCGAGCTCTTAACTATGCTTCTTTTGCTATCAACGGCTGGCTTTATGCCAGTTTTTTTCAAAAAAAGGATTTTGATATCATTCTCAATTACGAGACATCTCCTATCTTCCAAGCTATTCCTGCCAGACGGCTTAAAAAACGAAGTAAAAAGCCGTTTGTTTTATATTGCCTGGATTTGTGGCCTGAATCTCTTAAAGCATGGAATGTGGATGAAGACCATTGGCTATTCGGTCTTTGTGACAAGATCAGTGCTAATCTATATCGCTCAGCAGATTGTGTGCCGGTTTCATCGCCGGCGTTTCGTGCGTATTTAGAAACAAAAAGTGGTGTAGATCCGGAGCGCATTGTCTTTTGGCCACAGCACGGTGAAGAGCAATTTGCAGCAATAAAGGGGGAAACAAGCCAGACCGGACACTATGATTTTGTCTATGCGGGTAATATGGGGGCTGTTCAAGTTGTAGATCAATTTTTGCAAGCGATTCCATATATGAAGACTCAAAAAAACTATCGCTTTCACTTTGTCGGAGGCGGCAGCGAATTAAGTAGACTGAAGGCGTTGGCTGAAGATTTGAATATTACTGAAAGAGTCATTTTTTATGGGCAACGCGAAGCGACCGAAATGTCTCAATTTTATCGGTTGGCCGACGCCTTTTTGCTATCATTATCTTCCGATAGTGCGATCTCATTAACGCTACCGGGGAAGCTTCAAGGCTATATGGGAGCTGGCAAACCTATTGTTGTTGTGGCAACAGGTGCCGTGGCGGATTTAGTTGAAGGGGTCGATTGTGGTCTAGTCAGCCAGGTAGACCATTTCAAGAAAACAGCGGAAAATTTAGATTATTTAGTTAAAAATCCCGAAAAAGGGTGGAAAATGGGACGAAATGGACAGGATTATTTTGACAAACATTTTACAAAAGCTGCCGTTATAGATAATATTTTATCAACCTTAAGTTGTTTGGTAGAAAATTAAATAACCAAGGCAAGCTGTAATGAAGAGGAGCAGGTATGAGTATTTTTAAAGATAAGACACTATTAATTACTGGTGGAACAGGTTCTTTTGGTCATGCTGTACTAGAACGATTTATGAATACCGATATCGGTGAAATTCGGGTTTTTTCTCGAGATGAAGAAAAGCAGGATCGGATGCGTCACGAGTTACAGACGTCCAAAGTCAATTATTATATCGGTGATGTGCGCGATTTACGCAGTATCTCTGATGCAATGTATGGTGTTGACTATGTGTTTCATGCAGCGGCGCTCAAAGAAGTACCTAGTTGCGAATTTTTTCCATTTGAAGCGGTCAAGACAAACATCATAGGTACAGAAAATGTTTTGACGGCAGCGATTAAAGAAGGTGTCAAAAATGTGATTTGTCTATCAACGGACAAGGCAGCCTACCCCATCAATGCTATGGGAATGACCAAGGCACTAATGGAAAAAGTTTATATAGCCAAGTCACGGACGGTCAATGCAAATAAAACAACGATCTCCGGTACACGTTATGGCAATGTCATGTGTTCACGAGGTTCAGTTATCCCACTTTTCATTAATCAAATTAAAAGTGGTCGTCCGCTGACAATTACAGATCCCGGCATGACACGCTTTATGATGACTTTGGAAGAGGCGGTTGAGCTTGTACTTTACGCCTTTGAACATGCTCATTCCGGCGATACTATGATTATGAAAGCGCCGGCTGCAACGATCAGCGACCTGACAATGGCAGTAAAATTATTATTTGCTGATGCAGATTATCCAACCAAAGTTATTGGTATCCGTCACGGCGAGAAGATGTATGAAACCCTTCTGACGCGGGAGGAACATTTACACGCCGAAGATATGGGTAGTTTTTTCCGTATCATCGCTGACAATAGAGACTTGAATTACGACAAATATTTTGTCGAAGGCACAGATGCCAAGGATAACTATGAGGAGTTTAACTCCGACAATGCCTATCGCTTGACAGTAGAAGAACTTAAGCAAAAATTGCTCACTATTCCTTATATTCAAAGAGAATTGAGACAATATAATCATTAAGTTATGCGCAATCTTTTGTTGCAATCAACAGCATTGAGATGTGAGAAATACTATGAAAATTTTAGTTACAGGTGCGAAGGGATTTGTCGGTCGTAATCTCTGCGCCGAATTAAAAAATAGAAATTACGAAAAAATTAAACAAAATCAAGTGCCAGATGAAATTTTTGAATATGACCGCCAATCATCTCCAGCTGATCTCGTGAAGTGGTGTCAAGAATGTAATTTTGTCTACCATTTGGCGGGAGTCAACCGCCCTAAAGATCAATCCGAATTCAAAGAGGGCAACGTTGACTTTACAAGTCAGGTCCTCGATTTGCTAAAAAAATACAACAATAAAGCGCCTGTACTATTATCTTCCTCCATTCATGCAGCCAAACAGGGGCAGCCCTACGGCGACACAAAGCGGGAGAGCGAAGAACTTCTATTTAATTATGAAGAATCAACGGGCGTAAAAGTTTATGTCTTTCGCCTAGCAAATTTGTTTGGTAAGTGGTGTCGCCCTAACTATAATAGTGTCGTTGCAACTTTCTGTTATAACGCAGCTCGGGGGTTGCCGTTGACCATCAATGACCCCGCTGCAGAGGTACCTTTTGTTTATATAGACGATGTTGTTAAATACTTTATTGCGGCTTTGACCGATGATCTAGTAAAAGGTGAAGACAATTTTTATAGGGTTGAGCCGATTTATCCTGTCACTATAGGTCGTTTAGCAGAATTATTAGAATCATTTGTAACCTCGCGAAAGACATTGGCTTTGCCTAATTTTGCTGACGAATTCGAAAAGAAGCTTTACAGTACATATTTAAGTTACCTCGAACCCAATAATTTTTCTTATGACTTGACGATGCACAGTGACCAGCGGGGGTCGTTTACAGAATTTTTGCGCACGCCTGATCGAGGTCAAGTTTCTGTTAATGTAGCCAAGCCGGGGATTGTTAAGGGCAACCACTGGCATCACACTAAAAATGAAAAATTTCTCGTAGTCAGTGGTCAAGCTGTCATTCGTTTCCGCAAGATTGATGAAGAAGAAATCTTTGAATATTATGTTGATGGCTCAAAACTACAAGTAGTAGATATTCCCGTAGGCTATACTCACAATATCGAAAATATTGGTGATACAGATTTAGTAACGGTGATGTGGGTAAACGAGCCTTTTGATCCCTCGCAGCCGGATACATATTTTTTACCTGTCTGATCTGATTAATGCGAAGGGTTCTCTTCATATGCTAATTCTGCAACTATAGAACTGGCTGATGATTCAGAGTCATAACCATACGAGGAGTTTACAATGGAAAAAATGAAAGTAATGACGATTGTCGGCACTCGCCCCGAAATCATTCGTCTTTCGGCCTGCATAAAGGCCTGCGACCGTTATTTTAACCATATTCTAGTCCATACAGGTCAAAATTGGGACTACACGTTAAATCAAGTCTTTTTTGAAGAACTTGGTCTGCGGGCACCCGACTATTATTTAGATAGTGTGGGCGCGCACCTAGGTGAAACGATTGGTAATATTATCGCCAAATCTTACGAAGTGATTAGAGATGAAAACCCCGACGCACTATTGATTTTAGGAGACACCAATTCCGCTCTGTCTGCGATCGCAGCAAAGCGACTTAAAGTGCCAATTTTTCATATGGAAGCTGGCAACCGTTGTTGGGATTGGAATGTGTCAGAGATGATCAATCGCAAGATCGTTGATCACATTAGCGATATCAACTTACCCTATACCGAACATTCGCGCCGCTATCTTCTGGCTGAGGGTCTCGATGGCAAAACCATTTTTGTCACAGGTTCACCTATGCGCGAAGTGTTACAGAAGCACATTAATTCAATCAAAGCGAGTGATGTTTTAAGTCGTTTGCAACTTGAACCCAAGGGATATTTTTTAGTATCTGCCCACCGGGAAGAAAATATCGACAATGAAGAAAAGTTTATGGCGTTGATGGGAAGTATCAATCATATCGCAGAAACTTATAAGATGCCGGTCATCTATTCTACCCATCCACGCAGTCGTAAATTTATCGAATTACGAGATTTTAAATTCCACCCCTTGGTACACAGTCTGAAACCATTTGGTTTTTTTGATTATAATCACTTGCAGATGAACAGCTATTGCGTCCTTTCTGACAGTGGAACTTTATCAGAAGAAAGTGCAATGTTGGGCTTTAATGGCGTGCTGATTCGCACTTCGACTGAGCGTCCAGAAGTGTTAGATAAAGGTACAGTTGTAATCGGAGGAGTGGAACGACGAGATGTTCAACAGGCAGTGGAACTGGCTGTAGCCATGCATGAAAATGATGAAGAAGTTGTCATGGCAGATGATTATGCAGATACTAATGTATCTGTGAAAGTTGTCAAATTGATTCAGAGTTATACTCATATTGTTAATAAAACTGTATGGGACAAATAATTTTGATCTAAAACATTCGAACGGCTGAGATATTTTTTTAGAGAAAGGAATAACGTGAAAGTTGACCAACCTATTCGCATCTTACAGGTGGTTTTAGGTTTAAATCAAACGGGCATCGACAATGTGGTGATGGATTTATATAGACATATTGATCGTACTCGTTTTCAGTTTGATTTTGTTGTTTTCGGGTCTGATGAAGGAACCCATGAGAGGGAGGTGACTCAACTAGGTGGTCGTATATTTCACGTGCCCACGCGCACTTCTAATCCTTGGCGATCCATCCAGGCTCTGGGCAGAATCTTTAAAGACCACTCATATAAGATTATCCATTCTCACCAAGATTGTCTTTCCGGTCAAGTATTAAAAATAGCAAAAAAATGCGGTGTTGCCGTCCGCGTTGCACACGCACATACGACCAATTTACCGTCGGGTTGGCGACGTCATTACTATAGAATAAATAAAAATTCTATTCCTAAATACGCTAACTTTTTTATAGGTTGTACTGAGCGCTCCGGTCGCTGGATGTTTGGTGAAGATGTGGTAAATTCACCTAAGTTTGAAGTGTTGAAAAATGCCATCGACACTCGTCGTTTTAGTTATGACGACAAGCTTCGCTCTAATTACAGAAAGAAGTTGGGGTGTGAAGAGGCAACTGTTGTTATTCACATTGGTCGATTGGCCTATGCGAAAAACCATACATTTTTATTTAAAATATTTAAAGAATATAGGAATTTAGATGCGCGAGCTCAATTGCTAATCATTGGTGACGGAGAACTCAGAGCTGCTCTTAAACAAGAAGTGAAGGATCAAGGACTAACAGACTCGGTTAGTTTTATGGGAGCTAGGAATGATATTCCAGAACTATTAAATGCAGCAGATATTATGGTCATGCCGTCCCTGTTTGAAGGACTGCCGTTGACTTGTATTGAGTCACAAACTGCCGGCTTGAAGACACTAATCAGTGATACAATAGATCCAATTGTTGTATTTACTTCAATAATTGAAAGCAGATCATTGGAACATTCGCCGAAGGAGTGGGCAGATCATATGCATTCTATGTTACAAGATGATTTGCCGAGACGTAATTTTGTGCACGAAGCAATAGCCGCCAGGTTTGATATCACCAATCAAGCAGAACATTTGATGGAGCTTTATGAATATTACTTAAACGGAGTTGTGTCATGAAGAAAACATGCAAACCATCCGAGTCTGAATTTAGACCACAGAAAGAAAAAAACGGTGGATTGATAGGCGCTTTATCTAACGAGACACCTTTTTTGGCTGTTTTTTTAATATATGCATTCTATAGTTGGCTGGCCATTGCTTGGTTTACTCAGTATATTGCCGTGCCTCTTGTACTGTGGGCTGGACTAATTTTTGTTGCCAAAATCGTAAAAAGCAAGGGTACATTTTTAAAACAAAACATCTTTGGACTTTTGTGGTGCATCTTATATGGAATTACTATTTTACTGAATCGACATTATAGTCCCATTATGGAACAAGTTCGCTCTTTGGTTTGGCTATTTATTTTCTGCGTTATAATTTATAGTTCCTCAGCCTTTGAACATAAGATCAATCGCAATCTTCAGGTGTTATCTTGGGTGACTCGGGTTTTTACATTTTTGGCCAGTGTTTTTTCGCTATACACGTATTATGACCGCTGGCTTCCTTGGCTAGAAATGCCTGACCATTCTTATGCTCTAGTTGGGTTGTTAAATAACCGCTTATTTGGAATTTATATTGATCCAAATTTTGGTGCTCTATTTGCAACTCTATCAATTTATTTTTCGCTTTACTATTTTTTAAAGGAAAAACGCAAAATTTGGCAGACGTTTTTCAATGTCGTCAACATAATTGTCCAAATTTTGTATATAGGTTTATCCTATTCGAGAACAGGTCTTCTCATTGCGATCACCACAGGAATTTTATACATTATTGGTTATGTTGTTACAGCTGTTAAACAAAAGACTTATAAAACTAATGTTTTGGTGAGAAAAATAATAGTTCGAATAGTACTATTTACCCTTATCGTACTTATGATCTGGAAACCGATTTGGGACATGGATCGTGCGAAAAGTCTAGGTTATGTTTTGTTTGACATACCCATCGAAGATCAGACTGACTTAACTAACAGGGAAACGTCAGACAAACAAAAGGATAATAGTACAGATTCTCGCCGAGCAGCCAAAATTGCGGCTCTCCTTGAGCAAGAAAATCGTGCCGATACCGAAAATAGTGGCAATGAACGGTTAATTTTGATGAAAGAAGGTGTGGAATTACTAATTCACAAACCTATTTTTGGTGTAGGTGATCGGAATATTAAGGCAGCAGCGAAAGAATTTATGCCTGACACTCTGTTAGCTGTCGGAAAAGTTCCGCACAATGCTTTCATTTTTCTATTTTTAGCAAGTGGTCTAGTGGGTGGAGGACTTGTTCTAATATGGTTAATTCAAAGTGCAATTATGTTTTTTAGGAATCACCCGTTTAGGAGACGACGCCATATGATTAATGCTTGGTATGCTGCGATTCCGATTATTATTTGTCTTGTTAGTTCTTTATTTCTACAAGATTTGTTTTTAACAATGTCACCTAGCTCGGTCATTTTTTGGTTTTTCATCGGATATATCCGAAGCGCCTCGAAAGCACCATATGCATCGAACGCAATATATAAACGAGGGAATCGATGATTGAGTGTGAAAAACAACTTCATGTAGTTTTTTTAACGGCTGAATATTTGCCTAATCCTAGTCAGTTAGGGGCTTGCGTAGCAAATGTTGTACCAATTTTACAAGCTAAGGGACTAAAAGTAACTGTCATTGCCAGCGGTCGAGAAGATCAATTGACGCCCTATGAAGTGGAAGGTCAGACAATCATACCTGTTTTTTCGCGGCTACAATTACTTAAAGCTAAATGTTCGCGAAAAGGTCAACGCCTTGAGAAGGCTGGCAATTTAATGCAATCCAAGGTTTTCGGAAAAGTTGCCCAATTGATTTTTTTATTAGATCGCAGCTTGGACTATCTAAAGAGTTTTTATCAGAATGTAAACATCAATCGAGGAAGAACTCGCGCATTTTTTCAAGCATTGGATCATTTAAAGGACATCCAAGTCATTATACCTACTTGTTTTCCAATTGAAGCCGTTGCAGCAGCTTACAGCGTATCTCATAGTCGTGATATTCGTCTGATGCCATACTTTTTGGATCCGTTTGCCGACAACGTGAGTCTCCATCGCACAGAGGGCAATCAAAATCGAAAATACAATAACCATTTGAATTTTGAGCGTAGCGTCCTTGGACAGTCTGAGCGTGTTCTTCTTTTAGAGCACCTCAGTCAACATTTTAAGGAAACATTTCCCAATTTTATAGATAAGTTTATCGAAGTTGAACACCCAATGCTTGTCGATATCAGGCAACGTATGGAGGAAGGTTTAGGAGTCGCTCAGTTGACGGAAGGGGAAGGGGATAAAACAGATAAAAAGTTGAAACTTTATTGTGCTGGATCTTTTAATCAAAAGATCAGGACACCCAACTATCTCATCTCTATATTGGGAGCATTAGCACATCATATACCATTGCAAGTGGATTTTTATACAGCGGGAGATTGTGAAAAGGTAATAAGAGAGGCAGCGCGACATAATCCTGATGTTTTTAAAGCGAACGGCTTTATCGCAAAACAAGAAGCCGATCTGAGGATGTTGAGATCCGATGTGCTCGTTCATGTCTGTAATAAAAACCGAAATCAGTCTCCTAGCAAAATATATGAATACTTTAGCAGCGGCTTGCCATTAATTAATTTTTATTACAATGACGATGATCCCTTAATAGAAAAAGTTCGAATTTATCCGCTGGGAATTAATATAAAAATCCATGAGGGTGAGAATCCCCCAGGCGAGTTGACCGAAGTAGTCGATCAACTCGTTCACTGGCTAGCGGATCATGCAGAACAATGTATTTCTTTTTCTGAGGTCAAAAATCTTTATTCAAGTGCCCTGCCAGAAAAGACTGCAGCGACAATGTTACAAGTGATTTATTCAGATAATTTTTAATTATTATACAGAAGTAATCAGTTTTAAAGTGTGCATAAGCCATCCTTAGAGGGGTATTTATATAAAAGTGTTAATCATTGACACCGCTAGGTGGTTGGTGAGGATGCTTTCTTGCTAAAGCTCGTTGCCACAATTTTCCATACCAAGGATCTTTTTTTAAGGGTCCTGCGATTTGGTAGTCGGTCATTTCTGGCATTGAATTGATTTCAATCAATTTAATGCCAGTCTCGGAAACGGCGATGTCAAATCCCATATATTCGAGTTCCGGCATGTAATTGCAGATGTCGAGCATGAGTTGCTTGACTTCTGACCAGCGAGGTATTTCTCCGGTAAGGGGCGCACCGGTATCAGGATGTCGCTCAGGGTGAATTCGACGACCGTCAGGTGTGTCCTGTTGCGGGTCACTATATGTACCGTTCGTCACATCAATAAAACAAAAAACGCTTCCCTGGGAAGTGTTGTCCACTTCTTTGGATGCCTTGCAGCCGAATCGAATCAAACCTTTTGCAATAGGATCCTCAATCCCTGGTAAATTAATTGCTATGACCCTTAGTGAATTCGTTGTATACGGATAGATGGCGGCCAATTCAGGACAGGGTTTAAGATACTCGGTAATTAAGTAATTTTTTAAGCCGTCAACAAAACTTATCAATTCGTTTTCCGAAAGCAATTTTCCGTTCAGTTTATATGTTCCATCTTGAGTGTGGACCATGTGATAAAAACCAGCGCCCTCGGTGCCACTATATAATTTTACAGCTAAGTGACCTTTAGCTTTTAACGTTGCCAAAATACCCTCGGTATCGGCAGATACGTCTTCGGAAGCATCGAACAATTTAAAGACTCTGCCTTCGAGGTCTATTAAAAAGAAATAATCTGGCATATACTGCCGAAAGGGGATTAAAGTGTAATACAGTGTTAGTTTGTCATCAATCCAGCGACTATATTTAAAATTATTATAAGGAAATCCCCAGGCAAATTCCCGTTCGCTCAAATAATCCTGCCAGTTATCATCTGTCAACCCATAGCGTGAAACGCGATTAGCTAGAAATCCCCGTTGATGTGCCCATTTTTTTATATCATTATTTATGCCAGGCTGGGTGAGATCATTTTGCATTTTCTGCTCATATTCTATGTATGCATTGACATCCCACCCCTGATGGCGTTTGTGGCGATATTTGAGTTTTTGCAAAATATTCATTTTATTTCCCCTGTTTAATTATTTCTCATATTATACACAAGGAAAGGTGCGGACGAAATAAATTCACTGTGATAGAATACAGATGTATTTTTATATATCATCCGTTAAATGAGGTTAATCTTTAAACAATGCTGCAAGAGGTTCAACGAGTAGAATCTTCACTATCCGGTGATACACATTTAATAGAAGAAGCGGATCTTAACAATAAATCACATGAGAAGCGTGTTTTGATCGTCAGTAATAATCCATTGTCCTATACTGAAAACAATGGTAAGACTATCCTGTCGTATTTTGCAAATTGGGATGCTGTAGATGTGATGCAGGTATACTTCCGTCCTGAAATGCCCGACGCTGTCTGTGGTGCATCGGCGAATACAACTGTCGGTATGACATTTTTCCAGCTGACAGATCGGCAAGTGCTAGGTAAAAAAAGCGGTAACATATTTACATTAAATGTAAAAGATGTGCAGCAGGAGCTGTCTGCCATTTCCAAAAGTCACCAACCTCAATCGGTGAGTCGCCTCTACCGTGCTAATATTAGAAATCGTGCTTGGATCAAATTGTTGCGAGAAATACCTTGGAAATGCTATAGTTTTCGTAAAAAAAATCAACAGTTGTTTGAAGCAATCAAGGCGTTTGATCCGGATTTATTATTTTTTTGTGCTGGAGATGCCTTGTTTTCATTCGATATTGTCAAAGATATTATAAATACAATTCCGATGGCCTTGGTGCTCTACATAACCGATGACTATATCCTACCTTATCAGGATACAGGTCTTATTTCTTCGTATAGGCGCTCGTTAATTCGTAAAAATATGTTAGAAGTAGCTGACAGTGCCGACATGATCTTTACAATCGGTAAAAAAATGAAACAGACGTATGAATCCTCTTATGGTATTGTTAGTGAATCTTTGGTAAATATGAGTGAAGACCACTACAGTGTTACACCATATCCAGACCAAACAAGTGATACAATTTGGCAATTGGTATACGCTGGAGGGCTACATTATGATAGGGATTTAGTGCTGGGACGCTTGATTAGAGCCATTGAATCTGTTCATAAACGTGTAGGTAGGACGTGTTTTCATTTAAATATTTACTCTTCCGCGCTTATTGATAAGCAACGTATCCAAGCTCTTGATAGTTCTGTATCTACTTTCTGTGGGCATGTGAAAGCCAGCAAGATGGAAGAAGTATTCCGTAGTAGTGATGTATTGGTTTTTGTAGAATCAGGTGACTTAAAGGCCATCCGCAGCACAGCTTTGTCCTTGTCTACAAAAGTGCCTGAGTACATGTCGTACAATAGAGCTATTTTGACGATCGGATCAATGGCATCTTACTCCGTAGAATATCTGCGCCCTTACAGTCTTTATGCGGAAGATCGAGCAGATGCAATTGAAGCACAGCTTCTGCAAATAGTCGAAACGCCTCAATTACTGCAGCAATTGGCGAGTCAAGCATATTCTCAATTTAAGAGAGACCATGCTCCAGAACAGGTCAAACAGGCGTTTAGAAATGTTATTTTAGATGTGAAGAGGAAAAGGTCATGAAGCCTAGGTTGCGAATAGTGCTGACGAATGAAATTATTTTTGTGATCAGTTTTTTTACATTTAGTATGATTAACTGGTTTGGACCTGTATATGGTCTTAATTTTTTGTCGTATGGATTTGCTGCTTGGGCTATTTTTATTTTTTTTAGTCGCATTTGGTTAGATCGTACTCGCTATTTGTTACATAACATAGGTGGGATTGTATTTGCAATTTCTTATTGTGTGACAGTGGTTTTAAATCGATCATTTAATGATCCATTATTTCAAATGCGGACGTTGGCTTGGATTTTTATATTTTTTATTGTTATTTTTGGAAGTTCGCAACATTTTTCTTCGATTTTTCGGTTAACGAAGGGCGTGGGATTAATACTACAGATTCTCACTATTTTTGCAGGTTTAATTGGTCTATGGATGTACTATGCAAATGTCATTCCCTGGTTGAGGCTACCTAACGGTTCAGTCGCTTTAATTGGTGTCATCAATAGTCGCTTGTTTGGTATCTATACAGATCCAAATTTTGGAGCTTTGATCGGGGTTCTGGCGATTGTATACGCCATGGGATTTTTTCTCTTTGACGGAAGAGCTGGAGGACAACGCGTCATTGCAGTCATTTCAATCGTTGTTAATTTACTATATATCGGCTTAGCTTATTCTAGGACAGGATATATTTCACTTGTCTTGGCAGCGATATTTTTAACTATATCTTTTGCGATACGGGCGTGGCACAAATATAGACATGCAGAAAAGGGAAAAGTACGGTTTTATAGGTGGCTATTTGGACGTTGTATATTAATAGTATTAATCTTAGTTATGGTTTGGAAGCCGATCTGGAACAAAGAGAGAGCTTTCAGTATAGCAAATGCGGTGGGGCTGGAATGGAACTATGAGGATCACCACTCCAGTGCAAAATCTTTGGAAAACACGAGCGAAGAAGAGAAGATACAAGATAAATCTTCCGATAAGGTAAACTTTGTTAATCAGGACAGCCGTCGCAACACCATCTCCAGTTCAAATGAGCGAGTGGATTTGATGAAAGAAAGTATTCAGTTGTGGCGCTTTTATCCATTTTTTGGAGTCGGCGATCGCAATATTCAGGTAGCGGCTATGGAGCTGATGCCTAATTCTCTCCTTAGTTTAGGTAAAGTGCCCCATAATGGCTATATTTTTGTACTTTTAAGTGCTGGTATCGTCGGCACAGTTTTTCTGTTAGGTTGGTTGCTGTGGTTATTTTTAACTTGGCTCTACACGCTAAGACGTCATAAATTTAATTTGCGCCTCTGGTTTCATGCTATACCAGTCATTATCTGTGCCGTAAGTGCGTTATTTCTACAAGATCTATTCTTAATTATGTCGCCAACTGCATTGATTTTTTGGTTAAATTTGGGGATTTGTGCAAATCTAAGTTCTGATATGACGATTGAGTTATAATAGGGTAAAATGTAGTCATTCAAGATGCAAAAGTGGTTGTGAAAGGAAGACAACTTCGACATGATCGATGTGATCAACGTAACACGCTCATCCTTACCTCCGATGGACGAGTTTATAAATGAAATTGCTTCCCTTTGGGAAACCCGTTGGTTGACCAACATGGGAGATAAGCACGATGCTTTAGAGCGCGCTCTAATGGATTATTTAGACGCGCAAAATTTAGTTTTATTCTGTAATGGTCATCAGGCCCTTGAAGCGGCCCTGCAGTGCTATGATTTTCCTCAGGGCAGTGAGATCATTACATCGCCGTATACATTTGTTTCGACAACACAGGCTATTGTTCATTCTGGATTTAAACCAATTTTTGCGGACGTGGATCCTGAGTCTATGACTTTAGACCCAGCGCAAGTTGAACTTTTAATTAATGAGCGAACGGTAGCAATTTTACCTGTTCATGTCTATGGCATAATAGCCGATGTGGAAGGGTTTGAAGTTTTAGGACAAAAATATGGTGTGAAAATTATTTATGATGCGGCCCACGCCTTTGGTGAAATGAGAGACGGCAAGAATGTCTCACAATTTGGCGACATTTCAATGTTTAGTTTTCATGCAACCAAGGTTTTCAACACGATCGAGGGGGGCGCTCTGACTTTTCAGGATCCTGGTCTGAGAGAACATATTGCAGCTCACCGAAATTTTGGTATGCGCAAATCAAAAGATATCCCTTATATTGGAAGTAACAGCAAGTTGAATGAGATACAAGCAGCCATGGGACTGTGTAACTTGCGCCATGTTGAGGATTATATATTGGCACGACAAAAAGCTGTTGAACGGTATAATGAAAAATTGAAAAACTCAAAGACGCTCTGGTTGCCCTCAGTCCAGTCAAAAGTTAAACGCAACGGTGCCTATTATCCTATCTTCTTTAAGAAGGGCATAGAGGAGCGGGATCGTGCATTTGACTATTTAAGAGAAAACCGCGTTATGGTCAGAAAATATTTTTATCCACTAACTAGTCAGCTACAGTTTGTCAAAGATCGTTTCGCAGTTCAAGAGACACCGATCGCTGCAAAATTAGCTGATTCAGTTCTGTGCCTGCCACTTTACGAGGGTCTGACTGAAGAACAACAGGAATATATCATTGAAACGTTAAGAAAGGGCGAATTCATATGAAGGGAATTATTCTAGCTGGGGGAACAGGCAGTCGATTATATCCTATGACGAAAGTTGTGTCCAAACAACTTTTGCCAATTTATGACAAACCCATGGTGTATTATCCTTTGTCGGTGTTACTTTTGGCAGGCATTAAAGATATTTTAATCATTTCTACTCCTCATGATGTACCCGTGTATCGAGAACTTCTAGGTGATGGTAGCCGTATTGGTATTAATCTGTCTTATGTTGAACAAAAAGCACCTAAGGGTTTGGCAGAAGCTTTTATTTTGGGCGAATCATTTATAGGTGATGATTCGGTTTGTTTGATTCTTGGCGATAATATTTTTTACGGTGAAAGTTTATCGCGTATTTTATGGAATGCCATAGAAAAGTTAGATGGAGCAGTTATTTTCGGCTATCCAGTGAATAATCCGAGTTCATTTGGGGCTGTCGAATTTGATGAGAAAAGGCGAGTTATTTCCCTTGAAGAAAAACCTGCTAATCCTAAATCTAATTGTGCAATTCCCGGTCTTTATTTTTATGACAACAATGTCATAGAGATTGCTAAGACAATTGAGCCCTCTGCCCGCGGTGAGTTGGAGATTACCTCTGTGAATCAAGTATATTTGGAACAAAAAAAGTTGCAGGTAGAATTGATGGGGCGAGGTATGGCTTGGTTGGACACAGGTACTCCGGAAGGTCTTTTGCAAGCGGCAGAATTTGTCGAAGCCATCCAGTCACGCCAAGGTTTTTATATATCTTGTCCGGAGGAAATCGCCTGGCGACGGGGGTTTATTAGCAAGGAACAGCTACATGAAATTGGTCATGAGTTAGAAATGACAGCCTATGGTCAATATCTCTTGAGTTTGTAATTTGTATACTTCAAAGGACAAGGAATGAAACGTATTTTATTGCTTGGCGGCTCTGCCCAACAGGTCGTCGCCATAAAAACCGCTCATAAATTAGGCTTTGAAACGATCCTCTGTGATTATTTGCCGGACAACCCGGGCAAAGAGGTTGCCGATCATTTTTTTCAAGTCAGTACAACTGATCGTGAAGATGTACTAGCTGTCGCCCAAAACATGGCAATTGATGGAGTCCTGGCTTATGCTTCAGATCCGGCAGCACCCACTGCAGCCTTTGTTGCCGAAAAAATGGGATTAAATGGCAATCCATTGACATCGGTAGAGATACTGTGCAATAAAGATCGCTTTCGGAGATTTTTGTGTGAACACAATTTTCACACCCCCTATGCAGATAGCTTTGATAATTTAGAGGAGGCCCTTGAAGGCTTGGCAAGTGGTCTATACAGCGATCGAGTGATCGTGAAACCCGTCGACTCATCGGGAAGCAAAGGTGTGGCCAAGATTGTTCTAACTGAAGGTTGGAACAGCCCTTCGAAATTGATCGATATTAAAGAAAAGTTGATGACGGCGGTATCATTTTCAAAACGCGGCAGAATCATTATCGAGGACTATGTAGATCAATCCACGTATCAAGTGGCTGGTGACGGTCTTTCGATGGACGGAGAACTGGTTTTTAGTTGTTTTGCCAACGATCACTTTAATCCTCATTGTAAGAATCCTTATGTACCGATCGCTGCTAGTTTTCCCAGTATTTTGCCGGAGAGAGTTCAGGTCAAAATTAGGTCGGAAGTCCAACGATTGTTGAGTCTGCTAAATATGGGAACAACGACTTACAATTTTGATATTAGAATCAACGATCGGGAAGAGGTTTATCTTATGGAAGTAGCACCTCGCAGCGGAGGTAATTATATTCCCCAAGTAATTCAATATGCAACAGGCTTTGATATGCTTGAAGCTGTTATTCTGGCTACTATGGGTGAACCAGTTTCAGTGCCTGAACAGGCTGTGACAAAAGGATTTTGGAGTTATTTTGCAATTCACAGTACTAAGGATGGGCTTTTAAAGAAAATTGTTATTGATCCAACCGTCGAATCTCAACATATCATTGAAAATCATATTATTAAATTTCCAGGAGATGAGGTGACAGCTTTTACAGGAGCTAATACCACCCTCGGCATTCTAGTAATGCGCTTTGATTCTTCGGAACAGATGCTACGAATGATGGACGATCACAGCAGCTGGTTAGAAGTTTGTTTGGAATAATAAGTTCTTTGTCACTGAGGTTAAACTCAAATCGCTTTTTATGTTTGCGATTAATTTAGATATCATATAATGTTGTCATTGTTAAAAGTTAACAGAAAGTCGACGGAATGATGCAAACACTAATCCGCTCGTGTAAAATTATTTTGTTAAACTGTCCGCCGACGGCATGATCGTGAAATATTGACTAACAGATATTTTCATATTAGGAGGGGTAATGTCTTTTTCTGCCGAATGGTCCGATCGACCAGCTGTGACAGTTTGTGTCATTACATATAATCAAGAATCATATATCGAAGAGGCGCTTGAGTCCATTCTCATGCAGGAAACTAACTTTAATGTTCATCTGCTGATACACGATGACTGTTCCACCGATCGCACCCCTGATATCATTCGTCGTTATCAAAAACAATATCCCGACCAAATTGAAGCTATTTTACAAAAAGAAAATCAATTTTCCCAGGGAGTCAGAATTCAAGGGGAAATTCTTGCCCCGCGAGTTAAAACTGCCTTTGCCGCCCTCAATGAGGGGGATGATTTCTGGTTGGATCCTCATAAACTGCAGATTCAATATGATTATATGATGGCAAATCCTGACTGTGCTGCCTGTTGTCACGCAGCCACGCAGGTGTCCTCTGACGGCAAGAAAACGGGTTTTGACATGAGGATTGAGTTTGAACCGGAAGACGAAGACCGTGATCTTGAGATGCCTTTTTTAATCGATAAAGGCAGCAAAGCTCCAACTAATTCATATTTTTATAGGGCTGAATTGGGGAAAGAAGGATTCCCTGAATTCTATAATGGTTGTGCCGTAGGTGACTACCCGATGATTTTGTATTTTGCCAGCCAAGGCAAGGTACACTTTATGAATCGTATCATGTCGGCTTATAGGCACAATGCCAAAGGTTCTTGGACACGCAGTTGGGTTATTGATCCTGCCGTATATGTGCGGACCAATGAAAGCATATCGCAGATGCTCAAGAAATTTGATAAATACACTGAAGGTCGCTATCATAATGAGATAAAAATCAAATTAAATATTTATAAATTTGAAAATTTATTGACAAAACGAGATTTAAAAGGTTTAAAAGAAGAACCGTATGCTAGTCTTTATAAGGCTTTGCCGCTGAAGCGGAGAGTTAGATTTCAACTTTCTAGCAGGCTGCGTCTGTTACATGGAATAAAGAGAAAGTTGGATATAAAGCGATATGGAGGCTCTTGACGGCGTCTAGCTAAAGGACGTTGTCAGCATTTGCAGATAAGGGAATATATGATGACATCGGGTCAACTCAAAGAAATGGGCGGCTACTTGTCTCTTGAAGGTGACCGCAATAAAGATTATTTCAGCAACTTAGGAGCGGATGCCACTGTGCTGCGAACAAATTCAGGAAAGGCGGCGATTTACCACGCCTTGAAGAATATCTCTGCAGGTACCATTCATATGCCCTATTATTGCTGTAATAGTGTTTTTTTAGCAGCCAGTGATGCTGGGAAGCAGATCTGTCATTATCATTTGACCGAACAATTGCTACCGGATCTTGAAAATAGATCCGTCAATGCTCAAGATGATATTTTATTTATCGTAAACTTTTTTGGTTCTATCGGCGATGAGGTGATACACTATGTGACCCAGAAGGAGTCCCAATATGCCGCAGTCATAGTGGATCAAAGCCACTGTTTCTTTGCTCCTCCCCTAATATTGCCTAATACATATAACATCTATTCCTGTCGCAAGTTTTTTGGTGTGCCGGACGGGGGATATTTGATATCAGGGTCGTTGCCTGAGATTAATTTGTCTAATTACAAGGCATCCAGCCATTTCCGTTTTCTCTTAACCAGCTTAGAAGAGGGGCAGAATGCTGCATATCAAGCGTCAAAGGAAGCAAACGATGCGGTGCAAAGTGAATATATAGGTATGTCTGAAGCAACTCGCCGAATTCTTGGTATGGTAGATTATCAAAAAGTCGCAGAACGTCGTCGTCGTAACTTTACAATGCTGTATGAAGCATTTAGCATGGTAAATCGTTTCAATCTGTCGGGAGTGACCGATCCCTTATACATTTTTCCTCTGTGGTTGGAGGATAACATTAAATCTCTGCTGGTGGAGCAAAGAATTTATGTGCCGACTTTGTGGCGTGAGGCTTTAATCCCTGACTGTCAAGGCAGAATCGAATATGATTTATCCGAAAACACCGCGTTCTTGCCCTTAGATCAACGGTATAGTGACGCCGACATGGAATATTTAATTGGTGTCGTAACGAAAGTATTAAATAAAGTGAGGTAATCATTTTGGGAGAATTATCTACGGGCGATCTTTCGCGAAGTCATACTTTTATCAAACTCAGTCCAAAGCTAAGGCGTTGGATCGAACGAATACTAATTTTGATTATTGTCATCTATCCATTGACGAGTATGTTCCTAGGGTTGGACTTAGGAGACACTGGTTATCATATTTACGCCTATGTAAATATGTTTAACACGCCGGATAAGATTAATTATACGTCCATTTTATCTACCATGATTGGGCACGTTTGGTATAAACTGTTTGGTGGTTTTGGCCTCATCGCTTTCAATGCTTTGGAAGTCATCCTTGAATTATCATTGGCCTATTTTGTATTCCACGCTTTAAAGAATATTCTCGGTCGCATAACGACTTTATTGGGTCTTTTGGTGGCGATGCTAGCCATGAATACCTATCTTAATATTTTTAATTACCATCAACTGAATGTCTGGTTTCTCGTGGTTATGATGCTCTTGCAGTATAGAGCGATCTATAAAAAAAAGCCTATTTTGACATTATGGTCAGGTGTAGTTTATGCCGCTCTGGTATTTGCTCGCCTAGGAAGTGTCGTTGCCATTGTCACAGTTGTTATATATTTTATAGCAGCCATTGAGCATAAGAATCAACGAAAATTATTAAAAAAACATGCCTTATTTTTTGTTATCGGTATTCTGATTATGCTCGTCCTAGGCGCTTTCATTCTTTATGTATTTAATATGCATACACACTTCATAAATAATGTCTTTCGCTTGCAAAATATAGCCAGTGACGAGTCCTCGGCCTACAATTTTGGCAATTTATTGAGTATTTTGATTTTTGAAAACATGAAGGTCATGGTGGTTGGAATAGTATTTTTAGCTTCTTCGGTGGGCCTTCTCTATAGCATAAATCTGATGACTATTTCATTTAGACAAGCCTGTTTAAAAAAATCTAAAAGGGTTTATTATTTTTTAACAGGTCTTTTGACTTCAATTTTCCTTGTATATGGCATGTATACCATCGGAGAATTGCTACCGGTACCAACGTGGTCGCAAATGACCAATGGTCCTGCATTTAGCATTGGGATTATGTATGTCTTTGCTTGGGGGTTGATCTTATTTAATACATTTAAAAAAGATAACCGATCAGAGAAGATCAAGATCCTATCGTTTATGTCGCTTTTTCTCGTTATTTTGACAATTGCCGGTTCAAATACCAAGACAAAACATGTTGTGTTGGCCATGTGGTTTATAGCGCCTATCATGTTTTATGTGTTAAAACAATTGTTCCTAACAGATCGGGCTAAAATATTTTTTAATCGGTTGGTGGAAAGAACTCCTCTCAAAATAAGTCGCAAAACTATGGTAGCCGTATTACTTATTTTTGCTATTATGTTTAACATTCCCTTCATCAATATGCTGAGGGTGACAGCCAATTATGACACGACAGATTTCAGCAGACTGACCCATCGAGTTAATAATCATAAAGTAAATATGATTTTGACGACCAAAGAAGAGGCCACTGCTTTAAATGAAATAATGGAAATAATGGATAATTACAACAGAGGTGTCCCTCTTATGGTTTACGGATCTTCACTGTTATTCTATTATATGACAGACCGACCTGCTTATGTCATGCCATGGCTGACGGCGCCAGGTTATTCTGCGGAGGCCCTGCAAGAGGATCTTATTGCTGCAGATGAGGCTTATGTCACGACGCGTCCTTTAATCATTTGGTGCAGGACAGACTATTCATTTGGTTTTACCGATGATGCCGCTGAAATAGCGAATCTGCAATTTAAAGAAAGAAATCGCAGATATGGTAAAAAACCTTTTATTATGTTTGATTATTTAGTTGAGAACAATTACGGCGTGCGTTATTTTAATGATTATTATTATTTGCTTGTGCCGGACTACACCACTTCCGAAGCAGAAATGAAAAACTTTATTGAAGTTATGAATATCCATGCATTACCATCAAATATTTGGCACTATGAAATGACAGATGAAGGGTATGAAGAAACTGATGAAGATGATAATTATTAATCGTAACTTACGCTTGATTAGTATGATAAAGGATGAAATATGGGGATACTTGTCGAAAAAAATCAAGCTGTTATAGTTTTGGGATTAGGTGATTTTGCAGACGTTGTTTCATTTATTTTAAATGAAAAGATCGGTGCTAAGGTTGTATGCTATACCGTTAACAAGCAATATCTGGAGCGCTCTGAATATCATGGCGTTCCGGTCATTCCGTTCGAGGAAATTAACGAATATTATCCACCTACAGAGTATGCGATGGTCATAGGATTTATTGGTAAAAAAATGTTCCAGCAGCGGGCTTTAGCTTTTAACCAAGCAAAGGAAATGGGATATGAATTACCCAATGTCATACATCCTTCGGCAGCAGTTGATGCAAAAAAAATTGGTCAGAGCAATATCATATTCCACAACGTTTCGGTTGAACACCACTGCGAAATAGGGGACGGCAATATTATTTGGCAAAATGTCATTTGTCCTCATCACAATAAGATCGGTAATTTTAATAATTTAGCTCCAGCAGTTTCTTTGTCTGGATATGCGTCCATTCATAGTCATTGTTTTATCGGGAATAATGTATCCATTAAGAATAAAGTCCATATTCATGACTTTGCCTATATTGGTGCTGGCACTTATGTTTACCGAGATGTGGCATCCCGCACCGTTTGGGTACCGCCACGGAGTTATCCATTACCAGAGAAAGATCCATTTGACTTTTTATAAGTAATGATTGCACATCGCTAGGATTAATTGAGAATTATTATGGGAAATAACCAAAGAAACAATCAACAAAGTCGATTTCGACCAGCGGAGACCCAAATATATAAAGGTATTGCTGTTATTCTTTTGTTAATGCATCACGGTCTTCAATTTACTCAATCTGAGTTAGCGGCAATGCCTTTTTATGGTTGGGATGCACATCTCTATTTCTTTACAAAATTATGTGTCGGTATATTTGCTCTTGTCAGCGGTTACGGACTGTGTTTATCATTTTCTAAACATTTAAACAGATTTAAGGCGCAAAATTTGAAGTCTGAATTCCACAATCGTTCTACTGTCACAAACTTATTGCAGCGATTATTTTTTAGTTATCGCTATATCCTATCTCGTATTATTAAAATTATGACTACTTACTGGTTGGCTTTCTTAATTGTGGTTGGCTTAGGGGTTATCATTCATGGTAATTTAGAGGTGATTTATCCAGACCAGACCGTCAAATTTTTTTTGAACGATTTTTTTGCCCTGTCTTGGTTAGCTAAAACACCTAAATTTGTAAATTCTTGGTGGTATGTTTCAGCCATAGTCATCTATTACTTGTTTTTTCCGATTTTTTATTTTCTTTTTGAAAGGCTGAAGAGGTTCAAGTGGGTTGGCGTCGTTATGCTAATTGTCTTTACGTCGATGACTCTGTGGTTGAAAAGCAGCACTTTTTGGGTCTACGGTTATATTTTTATAACCGGTGTCATAGCAGCCAAGTGGAACATGGTTGAATCATTTTTTGTGCCCAAGTTTAATTCGCTTAAGAATCTAGTACTGCAGGGTGTAGGTTATTTAATTATGTTGGGAATTATTTTTCTATTTCGCCATACCTTCTTGATACATTCATCCTTGTCAAATATAAGATTTTATATGTTGGATGGGATCATTATTTTATTTGGAATATACTTTATTGTGTTATTAGGTCGTATTAATTGGCTTACAAAGGCATTGACTTTTTTAGGCAATTATTCATTTGAAATTTTTTTAACACATGCATTTTTTATTCGGCACCTCAATTTTGTCATCTATTTTGATCATAATCCGGCTTTAATACTAATTCGGCTCTTTTTATTGTCTATTCCCTTTGCCGTTTGTGTCAGCAAACTCTATGATTTTTTGCGATTGCCGAGGCTAACAAAGACGATCGAACGCAAACTATTAGGGCAATAACAGGATATAAAAAATTTACTATTTTTAGATAATTTTTAGAGTAAATGGAGCAACTTAATATATCGTAAGTTGTGATATACTTAATGGCAATGTAAAAACACATGAAAAGGAGAACAAGATGCGACATGTAATTGTACGTTTTACAGTTCTGTTGGCATTAACTTTGGGCGTAGTGTGTCTTTCTCACCAATCAGTGAAGGCTTCGGAACGAATAGAAGCCGATGCAATGATTCCCGAAGCTCAGTTTGAATCATTAGCATCCAATGGTGAAGAGATGAGAGAAGTTCGGCACCCTGAGGATGAGCCAACTCAATTGAAAGAGGATGAGATTATTTATCTATCCCAAATAGAAGGTAGTGCAGTTTCAGGTATAGATCAAGACGGAATAGATGTCGATCTAACTTCTGGTACATCGAAATATAATTCTGCTGGTAATGAACTTGAACAAGAGTTCGCGAGCCAGGTAGCTGAAAATGATGTTACAGAAGAAAGAGAAGAAGATGCCAGCGTTGAATCTTCGATAGACCAAAGTGAGGTCAGTTTAGATGTTACTGAAGAGACAGCTGAGCATGAGGCAATAGATAAACCAGTTGATGAAGAGACCGATGTGTCTGAGGAATCAGTTGATGAAGAGATCGATGTGTCTGAGGAATCAGTTGATGAAGAGACCGATGTGTCTGAAGAATCAGCTGATGAAGAGATTGATGTGTCTGAGGAATCAGTTGATGAAGAGACCGATATATCTGAGGAATCAGAAGAAGCAGATATAAATACAGAGAAGTTTGTTCTCAATGCTAAAGATGATCAAACAGCAGTTGGTGAATTAAATATTAATAGAACTTCTAAAACTCGTACTATGTCAAGCACGGAAACCGAAGTAAAAAGCGAATCTGGATCTGGGCAGATGACAGCTCCTAAGAATCCTGATTACGATTCCTCCTTACCTAGACTATCGGTTAACAATGATGTACCTTTACAAGTTTTTCAGGATATTCAACTGCGTACAGATTTACCACAGAGCGTAAATAGTGCCTATTACTATCACTACATAAATCGTTCAAATGGGCAAACGTTTTTTCTGACAAAAACAAAAAATCCTGTCTTTACTCATCGTTTCTTGAATCCCGACAATTATTGGTGGATCACAGTCATTTACGATCAAAATCATGATACGTATAAAACAAAATTAAATTTAAAAATCGAAGACAATCGTCCAACCATTAAGCCCTATATAGGACCAGTTCATCCATTACACACAGATATTGAAACTCAATATGGTTTCTCTGTTACAGGTGGCGGTAGAATTCAGAAGACGAGTCTGGATTTGATCCGCAATGGTGGCAGCTATGTGTCCATGACGAAAAATAATAATTCTGTTTTGTGGAACATTAAAGATGCTGATTTTTATGTATACCAAGTTACAGTGTACGATGAAGCTGGTCGCAAATGGAAGTCGCAAATTAATTTAAATTTAATTAACCGACCAGATGCACCGATCATCGAGTCCTTTGTACATAATAAGTCTACATTTAAAGAAGATTTTGATTTTAGGCAGAATGGTGAGGTTACTGCTAATTCACCCGTTGGAAGCCCTCTGCAATATGACTATTGGCTTTCAACGAATGGAGCAGAACCGGTAAAGATTGCCTGGCAAAATATAGAACACATTGCTTACGATTTCACTACAGAAGGAAAATATAGGATGTTCGCGGTGGTTCGCGATGCTCAATATCGCTATGACGTTGCTTCGAATAACTATGTTGTTGCACCTAATCTGCCGGAAGTGGAATTATTCTTTGTCAATCAAACTCAATATGAAGATACCGAAAAAATGTTGCTAGTCACAAGAATTAAGCCAAATACTGGAAGAGGTGATTTAACCTATCAATATGCAACTTATTCTTGGACAGAGGGTCGTCAAACCCTTGGAACATTTAACACGCCCAATCATTGGTTCACTGTTAAAGATAGAAATGTCGCTGCTTTCCAAGTTATAGTGAAAGATGCTTATGGTCGACAAGCCAAGGACCACTTCTTTAGAGTTAGTCTTCCAGGTGCTTTCTCCGGTATCGATGGCAGTGTATCCGCTTCAGGTCGTCGCGGTGTAGTAAGTCTCTCGTGGGGAGATCAGCTAATCCCTTCTGGTTATCTGGTCTTGAAAGACAATTATTTTGTTGAAGATATCAAAGCGACGTTATATGATGACACTAATTTTTCTGAAGTGAGAGCGTATACGTATCGCATTGTTCCATACATCAGTTTCACAGGACAATCATATTATAGAACTCCTGAAAATCAGCGCGTCGCTGCATTCAAAGTATTTGAATCCGTATCGGCTACGCCAAGACCTCCATCGGCTCTAGATATGACGGTCGAAGAGATAAAGGCGATGACCCTCGACGAGATTAGGATGGTATATGGAAAAACACGTGATACTGTAATAGCCATAGCGAAGCATTCGGTGAATAGAATAGAGTATAAATTTGGCAACAAAAGGATTCCTGGAAAATCTGGTTATGATGCAGTTCCTTGGGATGGTTTACAGTGTTCCGGTTATGTGGAATGGGTCTTTAATGCGGCTGGTTTCACCGATCGAGAATTGGGTCGTTGGCAGTGGACAGGTTCTATGATGTTAGACACCGTTGATATAAATGAATCTAATTTGGTTCCAGGGGATCTTGGATTTGTCAATTACGCAGGCAGTCATGCTAATCATGTTGGCATCTACATGGGCAGAGATGGGAATGGAAATAAATTGTGGGCTCACCTGCCAAGTCCAGGTTCATGGTCAAATATAGATACCGCTCCAGGTAGCTGGTTTACTTATTTTAAACGACCACGCATGTGGGCTTAACAAATTTTGAGTTTCGGAGGAGTGGCAATGTGCCTAGTCAGCGTTATAGTTCCCGTCTACAATGTCGAGTTGTATTTAGCAGACTGTCTTGATTCGATATTTGCCCAGACCTATGACAAACTTGAATTAATTGCAGTCGACGACGGATCGACTGATCGTTCTCCGGAAATTTTACAACATTATTTAGATGAAGGTTATTTATTCCGCGTAATCCGCCAGGCCAATCAAGGCCTGGGCGGAGCGCGGAATACCGGTCTAAGAGCAGCAACGGGAAAATATATTTTTTTTGTTGACAGTGACGATACGATTGAGCGGAAAGCTGTGGAAAAAGCGGTCGCTGCTGCTGAACAGACCAAAGCAGATATTACACTTTTTAATTTTAGACATACAGATCTAAATGGTGTAGAAATTCAAGCATTTGATAATGACCAACTGGGATTACCTGTCTTGATGCCTTTAAATCTTAAAGATCACGGCGCAATTTTTTTTACATTGTCGTCCCCCTGTTCAAGGTTATTTAAAAGAGAATTTTTACAAGAGAACCAGTTGAAGTTTGTTAACCGTATTTGGTTCGAAGATTTACTTTTTTTTCTGCAAACACTTTTATATAATCCTGTATATTGCTATTTGCCTGAGGTTTTGTACAATTATCGTCAACACGGTGCATCAATTACGAAATCCTTTCACTCGAATAAAAATATAGATATAATCACTGTGTTCGAGAATGTGCTTAATGATTATAAAAATGCGGATGCTTATGAGCGGTACAAGCAGGAAATTCATTATTTGGCTTTAGAACATATATACACAGGCATTCTATATATTCTTGCTAAAGCAGGACGTTTTAACCTTTATCGCACGATTAAAGAACGTTATTTTCAACTATTTCCAAATATCAATTCTCAACTGCGTCGCAGGTTGCCACTCAAAAAAAGACTGATTGCTAAGTTGATCGACTGGGACTTAGTAAAGTTAATTCATATATTTAAAAAGGCATAATCATATTGGTTGTGTCTATTTATACTTTAGAGATTGGAAATGATTTATTCATAAAAAGAAAAGAGGAACAACGATGAATAGGAAACGTCGGTTTCATCATTTAATGGGTGTCATCGTCTTCGTGGCAATACTAATTGGTGCCCGATCCTTTGTCGCAGCAGATTCCCTGCCAGAGAATGAATCTTGCAATTCTGGTTTAATTTCAGATGATACTGAGTTTGTGGAGATAGACGAATCAGTGGCAACAGAGGAATCTGTTGATGCAGAAGAAACTGTGGAATCAGAACAAAATATCGATCAAATACTAGATGTTGCAGATGATCGTATCAGTAATGATAAGGTAACTAATGATTCTGAGTTTGATGCAGGACAAGCAGATTCAACGACTGAAGCGACAGAGAGTGACGTTCATGACGATCCAATCGCAATTGCAGATCCTGTAACTGAGGATGAAAATGCAACAATAGATCCCGTTCCAGGAGTCTGTCGTGAAAATGATTCCACTAATCTAGTGGAGTCAAATACTAAGAACGATAGTGTTCAAGATTCTGTGGAAATAATTGAACCAGTAACTAACAACAATCACGTTTCTGAAAATGTTCTGAAAAGTGTCATACAGACCGAAATAGCTGTAGCTGAAGTGGCGACCGATAAAACCCAAGATCCAGTTGCCCAAGCTGATGAAGGCGTGGTCTCACTTCCGAAAACTCACAATCAGCGATCCGATGCACACCCTTTGCGTATTACTAAAAT
>JAAYOA010000012.1 GCA_012520525.1 Clostridiaceae bacterium
AACTATAGCTTTACATGGTGCACCACTATAAATGTTTGCTTCGTCGTATTTAATAAAGGAACTTATTTTGTTCCAAACAAGCGATCGCCTGCGTCCCCAAGACCTGGAATAATATACGCATTTTCGTTAAGTTTCTCATCTAGCGCTGCACAGAAAATCGGCACATCTGGATGACTATCGTGCAATGCATTGACTCCCTCTGGAGCTGCAATTAAACACATATACCGTATATTCGTAATGCCTTTATCTTTGAGAAAGCTAACCGCAGCTATGGCCGAACCGCCTGTTGCCAGCATAGGATCTAAAACAATGACGTCGCGATCGGCAATGTCCTCTGGCAGCTTACAATAGTACTCGATGGCTTCCAACGTTTCAGGATCCCGATAAAGACCAATATGTCCAACTTTGGCCATGGGGATTAGACTCAGCATACCATCTACCATACCTAGACCAGCTCGCAAAATTGGCACAATTGCTAATTTTTTCCCAGAAAGTACTTTTGTTTTAGCAATGGCAATAGGTGTTTCTATTTCTACTTCCTCGACAGGTAAATCACGGGTGACTTCGTATGCCATCAACATGGAAGTCTCCGAAGCAAGTTCTCTAAATTCCTTGGTGCTTGTATGTTTATCCCGCATCAAAGATATTTTATGTTGAATCAGCGGGTGGTCAAAAACGAATAGATTCTCCATGAAACGAAGCTCCCTTCTCAAAGCCGTGTATTAATTAAACTAATATTAACACGCTGCCTTTACACTGACAATAATAAACCTGATTACCAAGGACATGATTGATTGAGTGGTTTATGGGTAAATTTACATTTTCCAGTGGCAAAAGAGTCAACAGTATTTCCAGAACCAAAGAGCTTGTATTTATATGTCGATAAGCCGGCTAATCCGACAGGACCTCGGGCATGAATTTTAGAAGTTGAAACCCCTACCTCTGCACCAAAACCATAGCGGAAACCATCGCTAAAACGGGTAGAACAATTCCAGTATACGTTGCCAGAATCAACTCGAGCCATAAAAATGCGCGCTTTATCTTCATCGGTTGTCAGGATCGCATCTGTGTGTCCAGAGCCGTACATATTGATATGACGAATGGCAGCTTCGAGATCATCTACATAACCGACTGACACTGCCATATCTAAGTACTCGTGATGCCATTCACTTATTTCTTCAACATTATATGCTTCAGCTATTCTTGCATCGCCATAGACCGTGACACCGACCTCCTGTAAGCGAGCAATCAAGGTGTCGACAAATTGTCCAGACAAGTTTTTATTTAAAAGGATCGTTTCTGTAGCATTACAAACTGAGACATACTGCGTCTTAGCATCAATTACAACTTTTATAGCCATATCAAAGTCCACATCACTATCGATATATGTATGACAGACACCATCGGCATGTCCGAGGACCGGAATCTGTGTATTGGCCATGATATATTGGACGAACTCATTAGATCCACGTGGTATCAGGAGATCTACATCTTTGTCGCAATCTAGTAGAGCATTGACGTCAGCATGACTTTCGAGCAGATGTATCCAGCCTTCTGGACCCCCCGCCGCAAGGGAAGCCTTTCGAATGATGTCCGTCAACGCTCGGTTGGTATATTTTGCCTCGCTGCCACCCTTTAAGAGAACAGCATTGCCACTTTTAAGACAGAGGGTAGATATTTGTACCAATGCGTCGGGTCGTGATTCAAAAATGACACCGATTACGCCAATCGGACAACTAACTCTATATAAATCAAGTCCTTCTGCTAATTCTGTTGCCAGTAATGTCTCACCTACCGGATCGGCCAATGCGATCAACTGCTCGATACCATCACACACTGTAGACAACTTATCCTCATCAAATTTAAGACGACCAAGCAATGGAGCTGATAAATTTGTTTCTATTGCTTCATCCAAGTCTTTTTGATTGGCTGCAAAAATAGTTTCTTTATGAGTTTGAAGCGCTTCACTGATGGAAGCTAAAATGCTATTTTTTTGGTCATTTGTTAAAACTGCCTGATCAATCGAAGCTATGCGGGAACGTCTTGTAATTTCTGAAATATTTTGTGCCATATGGATAATCCTTTCATAATTATGGAAAAGTTGTTAATAACCCTTGTGGATAATGTGGAAAACTCTGTGTATAACCTCGTGACAACGGTTTTCGCATTTTCGACGTTGCAAATGGCGTTATAGCAACGTTTTAGAACACCAAAAACGATTGTTCGCAAACAGTATTTAATACTTTAAAAATCAATATAAGCACTGATATGACGCCATTTTCGCTATTTCTTTAAAATTCTATAACTGTCGAAAGTCCACACTGGATGGACAGTTTGTCATGTAAATTATGCAAAGTTTTCACCTAGTATTCCCAAATTATGCACATCTAGAGCAGAGGATTTTACGTTAAATTAATATAATTTAACAAAAGTATCATCTAATTGACCTCTTTGATTTTGTCCGTTTCTGATGCCGGTAGTATTGATATAAGTAACACCGTTTCATACCATTATATAGTTTGCGGCGGCGATCCGCAGGTCGTCCAATATCAGACTCGAAGTGATCGGCTGCTGTAATAATGCCTAGACGAATACCAGGTATCAAATTCCCGTTCGGCAAATAATTCTCGGCCAAACTATGATGTATATTCGTCACTGATTCCATGTCACCCATCCGCTCCCCATAAGGCGGATTACCTAAAATTAAACAACGATCAAAGTCAGGATGGGCATGTAGCCAATCTCGACCGCCAATATTGGCCACATCACGCCGTGAAAAACTAATGAATGAGCGGATTCCTGCTCGTTCAGCATTTTCTGTCGCAATGTCGATCGCAGCCATATCAATATCAGATGCAAAGATGAACGGTTCGTCAATGGCTTCGACATCCATGAGGTCACGACCCTCTTCACGTGCTCTTGCAAAAGCTTCCGATTCTAACACCGGCCAATCTTCTCCAGTAAAGCGACGATTTAACCCTGCCGGCATTGATGCCGCTATCATAGCCGCTTCAATCGGGATTGTTCCCGATCCACAGAAAGGATCTAATAATGCTTCATCGGAAAACGGTTCCCATCGCATTATTTTTAGCATGGCTGCCGCCAGAGTCTCTTTAAGTGGTGCTAAATTACTATTCGGTCTATAACCACGCTTATGTAAACTCTCACCAGAGGTGTCAATTAATAGTGACACAACATCGGACATTATAGAAAACTGAATTCGAATTGTACCTAAAGCAGGATCTTCGGGAATGTGTTCGTGGGATGCATAACCTCTGACCGAAGCAAGACGCTCCACAATGCCTTTCTTAACTGTACGCTGGCAGGCTGGTATACCGAATAATTCAGATTTTCGCGAATAACCGCGGACTATAAAAGCCCAACCATCAGGAATCCACGATTCCCAGGGCACATCTCGAACTGCATCATAAAGTTCATCAAATGTCTTGGCATCGAATGAATCAATTTCCAACTGAACACGTTCACCAGTTCTCAAATTGATATTCAACCTTGCAACCGCTTCGGATACAGCTTCAAATGTTTCCTCCACGTTCAAGCTCACCAAGCCGTCACGAACTTCAATCTGTTCCTTGGGGTATCCAAGATCTTGCACCTCTCGAGATATAACAGTTTCAACCCCAAGCAAGGATGGAATAATAATTTTCATATTGCCTACTTTCTATCTATGTAACACATAGTCGATACGGAGAGGCGATTGAGCCAAATCATTCAACCGCTTATCCAGACGTATTTTTAGTTCATCTAGCCCGTCGCCAGTTAAAGCTGATACTTCAACAGGAGGACCTGCACCATCATCAATACTAAGAGAATATAGCACTGACGATATGTCAATTCTATTAATTTTATCGATTTTATTAATTGCCGTCACCTGAGGAATGCTACCTGCGCCAATTTCATGGAGCAGAATCCGCGTTGTTTTCAGCTTTTCATCCGCATCAGGATCGGAACCATCAACTACAATTAAAAGCAGATCGGCGTGTGCCGCTTCCGCTAAGGTAGATTTAAAAGCTTCGATCAATTGATGAGGCAATTTATTAATAAAACCAATTGTATCAATCAAAACGGTATCTTTTTGTCGCAACTGATTGCCAGGCAAATACAGCTGACGTACAGTGGCATCCAAAGTGGCAAAAACTTGGTCTGCCACAAATAATTTACTGTGACAGAGATGATTTACAAGCGTCGATTTGCCCGCATTTGTATAACCAACTACAGCAATTGTATAAACACCTCGATCATTTCGGCTCTGTCTTAAGAGTTCTCGGTGAATCGACAATTCCTTTAAATTTTTCTTTAGTTTTTGAATGCGGCGACGTATATAACGGCGATCCGTTTCCAACTTTGTTTCCCCCGGTCCTCTCGTACCTATGCCACCACCTTGGCGAGAGAGTTCACCCGCAACGCTTTTTAACCGAGGTAGACGATACTCATGTTGCGCTAATTCTACTTGCCAACGACCTTCCCTAGTCTTTGCCCTCGTGGCAAAAATATCGAGAATTAAATTAGTTCGATCGATGGTTCTAAGTCCCGTCTCTTCTTCAATATTACGCAATTGCGAGCCTGTCAACTCATCGTCACAAATAAGTAAGTTTGCCTGCAAAACTTCTGCAGCAACCCGTATTTCAGCTAATTTCCCTTTGCCGATGTAAGTCGCACTATCAGGCTTTGACCGGGTCTGTAAAATACTATTCACAACCTCAGCTCCACACGCTTCTGCTAGTGCCCCGAGTTCTTCAAGGGAACGTTCTCCGCGTTCTTTTTCATCCGATCCTGGGTGACATAGTCCGAATAAAATAGCGCGCTCACTGTGGACGGGCTGTGTTTCATACATCTCATCGTGCTCCTTCCATGATGATTAGTTTAAATTGTTTCAGCCTTAGTAAAACAAGCTAACAATCTCTCATTATTATATATTATCAAATCACAGAAAATACGAAACTCAATAATGCCTGAAGAAAAGAATCAATTATTAAATTGGATTGATCCAAAGACTACACATTTGGTTAAATCTGTCGTCGAAAACAAATAAAAACTTGGTAAAAAGAGTTAAAATATTAATATTTATAATAATTATCATTTTAATAAATTCAATTATATAGTATTTTATATCAAACAAGTGCGTTATTCGGGATCTGACAGTTTTGATAGGAAATTTTAATACAATTTTCTCCGAATAGATTTAAATAGTACACAGATATTTTTGCATAAAATAAAAAAATATTAGAGGTACTTTAAATCACAATTAACAGCGGTCCAATTCAAATTTACAGGAGGAGGGATATGTCTAAAAGGTTTAATTTTAAGGTTGCTAAATTGGTCGGCCCCCATTTAAGACACACCAGAGTGCGCCGGGGAAAATCTCAATTGTGGGTAGCATATGAATCAAAAACAGATTTAAGTTATCTATCAGTTGCAGAACGCGGTTTTCATAGCCTTTCTATTACAAAATTAGCTGATTTATGTGATGTATTGGATATTAAATTAAGTGAATTTTTTTTGGATCTGGAGTCAACAATTGAAACCGGCTTTGAAGCAGAACAAATTCTGGAAGAGCAACTAGATTAAGGCATGAAAATAGATTGCCCTCAAATTGGACAAAATGAGGGCAATCTTAAGTATTCTGTTATAAATAATATGATCTAAAAAATCACAGCTAACAAAACAGGATTGAACTTAGACTTTTAGCACACCAGAAAACATTAAAAATAATAGGACTGCTGAAATAATATAACGATAATACGCAAACCCCTTAAGTTTATGGGTACGTAAGAAAGCCATAAATTTCTTTACAACCAGGAAAGCGACCAAAAAAGACACCAAAAATCCTACGATAAGAGCTACCCATTGATCGACAAACATATGGCTGAAATCAAACTTCCTCATGCTCCATCCCGAAGCACCGAACATAACCGGAATAGCCAGAAAAAATGAATATTCGGCAGCCAAAGACGTAGTAAATCCCATGGCCCAACCACCCATTATAGTAGCCGCGGATCTAGAGAAACCAGGCCAAAGAGAAAGGCACTGAAAAAGTCCAACGACTAGAGCCTGTTTGGGTGTTATTTCTTCCAAACTTTTTACTCTATTCTGTCGCCCCATAAAACGTTCCAGGAGCAACATCAATGTGGCACCGACTATAAGAGCTGCCACGACAGTTGGAACAGAAAATAGTTTCTCGTCAATGAAATCGTTAAATAATACACCGAAGATAGCTGCTGGAATACAACCCACAATCCAAATGATAAAAAAATTGATGCCTTCTTTTTCACCACGAAATAAGGATTTAATTTTATGCCACAGCTTAGGCCAAAATAAAATCACTACAGCGAGAATGGCACCAAGCTGAATCACCACCGAAAACATTTTGTTAAATTCATCATTTGGCCAATTGACCAATGACTGAGCAATTATTAAATGACCTGTGGACGAAATAGGCAAAAACTCCGACAAGCCCTCGACGATGCCAAGTAATATTGATTTCAGAACAAAAAGTATACCTTCCATAATGACCTCTTTTGTTTCCTTTTTATTTTATTTTTTATCTAATTGAGATGCAGTAGATCTGTATCTTGTAACAATTCTTCAAGATTGTCATCGATGTATGCCATAAGATCTTTATAATTATTGGAAACTTTTTCAGCAAGAACCGCATCAAATAATTTGTTCAAAAAATTACCTAAAGCTGGTCCAGGTACAAATCCGCGCTCGATGAGATCGTCTCCGCCTACTGCCAAGTGTTTGAGTGACCGCGGTGCCGAATCAGCCAAAACCGAGAGCGAAACCGTTGAAAGGCGACGATAGAGCAGATTTATATATTGAGCAGAAAAATTTCCTATATTCTGTGGCAAAGAAATTCTCGCCAGGAAACGTAAAATACCTAGGACAAAAAGAGTGGATTCTTGACCGTAATCGGCAATTTGTCGCCGCAACCAATATCGTGCTTTTACATCATCGGCCATGACATCTGGCTCAGGTATATTTTGAAAAACAGACAGGATACCTGCGAATTGTTTCTGTTGCTGCCGCGACAAGCGCAGACGATCCGCCATATGCAAAGCGGCAGAGACGATTTGTTGTGGGGTTGGTGGTATCCAGCCTTCCAATTCCCCTTCGGGATAACCTAACCCTTGCATAACAATGACAAAAGCTGCTAGGCGGCAGGTAAAGTCAGGATATAGCTCTTTCCAATGCAGCCAATCAAGTGAGGCAAGAAAAGCATCTCTATGAGGCTGATCTCCACCTAAAAGATCTGGGAAAATCACCCGCCAAATAGGCAGACCAACGGGCAGCAAAAAAACATCTGCTAAAAGAGCGCGACCAAATTCATCAGTTACCCGCTCTGCCGACACATTTCGAATCAGAGGAGCTAACTCCAACATGGCATTATATGTTTCCGCTTCAATCCCAAAGTCTAACTCCACACTAAAACGAATACCACGCAAAATACGCAGACCGTCCTCTTTAAATCGCGTCCAGGGATCACCGACCGCCCGGACTATACCACTAGTCAAATCGGTCCGTCCCTGCAAAATATCTCTGACACCTATATCTGGACGCCACACCAAAGCATTGATGGTAAAATCACGCCTCTCCAAATCGGCCATCAAATTATCGGAAAATGAAACATCATCGGGACGTCTTCCGTCACTATACGTGCCATCACTTCTAAAAGTCGTTACTTCAATGGGCAATTCATCGTTAACAACAGTCACCGTACCGTGTTGAATACCAGTCGGAATACTGTGCCATCGATTTTCACAGATCTGCATAACTTCTTCTGGTCGAGCTGCCGTAGTTACATCATAATCATGCACTGGGCGGTCAAGCAGGGCATCGCGCACACAACCACCCACGAACCAGGCTTCAAAGCCGGCTTGGTTGATCGTCTGTAATACAGCAAGGGCTCGGTCATCAAAGACTTTTTTAATAGTCGAATTCATATTATCTCATCAATATGTGTTTATACACTTGTACTCCTGTAATCTTATTATTTTACGAACTACATCCCCGAGCAACTGCGATCTTAACCATTTCAGTTTGCTGGACCTCAGTGATCACAATCTCTTATCGTGGATTCATATAAAATACTTTTAGCTTGTATAAGGTCAAGTATGATTATAAACGCCTCACCACTTATAAAGAGAATGAAAACATCCGTCAATCTACACTTATATGCGATATAGCATCTTGCCATAACTCGGGTAAGGCCAGAGGTCAACCGGCATATTGAGTTCAACTCCGTCCACCACTTCACGCAGGGCTTCCATTGCTCTCTTTACACTGTTGCTAAAAGCTCTCGCTTGGGTTAATCCAACCGGCAGAGCATTGGCTTCATCTAAAGCAGTCTCTAGCACTTTCAGTCTCTCATCGATCAAGTCGACATTTTCTATCATATAGTTTAACTTTTGCTCCGTCGCCTCAGACTTAACACCGCACTGTTTGCAGGCGAAAACTGTTTCGGCAAGATCTTTTAGATGTTGAGTACAGGCAGGTAAAATCCCCTGTTTAACCATATCTATAGCTGTTCGCGCCTCGATACCTAAAACATTTGCGTAGTGTTCCATTAACACATCATGTCGAGCCATGACTTCGGCGGAAGTCAAAACATTTTGAGCCTCCAAAACTTTTATATTTTTATCATCAATAAAACGGTGGACGGCATCAACCGCACTGTCAAGACGCAACAGTCCACGCCGCGCTGCTTCTTTGGACCAAGTTGCCGCATAGTTATCGCCATCATAGAGGATGCGCTTATGTCGCAATATGATCTGTTTAAAGATATCTAGGGCAGCCGCCTCGATATCTTCGACTCCATATAACTGATCGGCGATATCTGCTAGGGATTGAGCTACTATTGTGTTTAGAATATAACAAGGTCCTGCCACATTGATCGATGATCCAGGCATTCTGAACTCAAAGCGATTGCCACTATATGCAAATGGTGAGGTACGATTGCGATCGGTGGTATCGACCGTACAAAGCGACATCGAAGAAACCCCTAGATTTGTCGTACTGCCGTTCATTCTCACCAAAGGCAAATCGTGTTCAATGCAATTAATTAATGTTTGGAGTTCCTGCCCCACATTCATAGAAAGAATAGCCGGCGGCGCTTCATGAGAACCAAGACGGTGCTCATTCGCCGGTGTAGATATGGACATCAACAACAAATCGCCATGTGTATCTAACGCCGCAATAACAGCTCCCAAAAAAATCATGAACTGATAATTGGTAGTAACGTCTTCACCGACATCAAGCAAGTTTTCACCCTCGTCGGTCGCTAGCGACCAGTTGACATGTTTACCACTACCAGAAAGACCTGCAAACGGCTTTTCATGTAGCAAACAAATTAAACCGTGGCGAATTGCCGTTTTTTCCAACATCTCCATAACAAGCATATTATTGTCGGCTGCAACACTGGAAGGATCGAAGACAATCGCCAATTCGTGTTGACTAGGAGCGACCTCATTATGTTTTGTATGAGCAGAGACACCAAGGCGCCACAGCGCAACATCAAGATCGTGCATGAAGTTAGCGATCCGCTCAGACAACTCTCCGTAGTACTGGTCTGAAAGTTCCTGTCCTTTGGGCGATCGAGCGCCGAAAAGTGTCCGACCTGTATAACGTAAATCCGGTCTCTGCTTATAATGTTCCGCATCGATTATGAAGTATTCTTGTTCCGGACCTATGGTAGAAACAACCTTTCTGGCCGTCGTATTGCCGAAAAGCCTGAGAATCCGCATTGCCTGACGATTCAAAGCTTCAACAGAGCGCAACAGCGGTGCCCTCTTATCCAGCACTTCACCGGTATGAGAGAAAAATGCAGTTGGAATATACAGAGTACCCTCTTTGACAAATGCTGGCGAGGTACAATCCCAGGCCGTGTAGCCTCGAGCAGCAGACGTATGTCGCAATCCTCCGGAAGGAAATGACGAAGCATCAGGTTCTCCTTTTATCAGCGCTTTGCCAGAAAACTCAAGAATAACTTGACCATCTTTTGTCGGCTGCAAGAAGGCATCATGTTTTTCGCCTGTTGTACCCGTCATCGGCATGAACCAATGGGTATAGTGAGTTGCTCCACGTTCCACCGCCCACTGTTTCATCGCTGCTGCAACTTCTCCTGCAATAGAAGAATCTAAGGGCTCGCCAGCATCGATCGTCTCCTTCAATGAGTGATATGTTTCGGAAGACAGACGGGTACGCATAACATAGTCATTAAAGACTTGTTCGCCAAAATAATGAGTCGGGTCTTCAGTGCCCCCCCTGTGCAATGGCTCGTTGTTGTCTGTTGGAAAAAGAACACGGTTTGGCATGATCCTAATTTGCCTCCTGCTTGGAATCTGTCCAACCTGTTGTTAAACATTATGTTAAACGGTTAGGTCAGACTCATAAAACATAAACT
>JAAYOA010000123.1 GCA_012520525.1 Clostridiaceae bacterium
CATGGAACACCCTCCTTCTGTCTACATCTCTATAATAAATTATAGTGAATAAAAATAAACTCGCTAGCCACATAAATAAAACTATCAGCTCGAACAACCATTCATTCGACTGATTCGATCCTAGAATTTCTTGTTTTGATAATACAATAAATGCTGCCAAAAACATTGGTATTTTTTGTAAAGAATAAGCAAAAGCTGGACGATGTGGCAGCAGAAGATAATATTGATATCCCGCCCATGCGGAAGGCGCTGCTAAAATAAAGCCTTGCAAAATCAACAACCAGGGCATATTCCAGGGCAACAAAAGTGAAATAATAGATACGACACCTCCAGCAAAAAGAAACGGTAACCCAGACAGTTGTGATGTTAACCACCCACCGAAAGGACGACTTAATACAAGGACAAGACCTAGTGATAAAACCAGGATAGAAAGATACGTTGAACTGCCAATCAAACTCACTTGTCTCTTCATCGATGACATTGTTGGCAGAGACATTGTTTGCAGTACAATGAAAACACTTGCTGCAATTACACACTTTCTTGTCCATTTCTGCGAACTTATATTGGTGAACATTTTATATTTGGGACCAGTCTGCCAAAATTGTGATCTTTTTGCTTCGAACTTCAGCCAAGCTAAAGTTGGTATTGCCAACACCCACAAGGCTAATAATATCAAACCAACTATTCTGAACTTGGCCACTGCGGTACCCACAATAACACCCGCAGCACCACCAGCGGCAAATACACCCGTTCGCAGCTCATTCCCTCTGCTCCGTACAAAGCTATCCCGTCCACCCTCTACGTGGAAAGCTGCATTACCAATCCCCATGACAATCAAAATAGCAAATAAAATACCTATCCGAGTCATAAGCAGTGGTAAAACAAATGGTAAAAACCCAAAGCCTAATAAGACCACTCCAAAAAGTCCAACCGGAAATTTAATAAAGCGGTCTGCTAAAATACCCCACCCAAACTGCAGTGCAAAGGCAAATAAATTATATAAAATGAGAGACGGTATAATTAAATTATATCTTTCAAACAAACGTAAGGCAGGCAGCACCGTCCCAAACATATAGAAATAACACAATGTGTCAACTAGAAAATGACAAATTGTAAAGAATATGAGGGATCTACCTGTGGCCGGTTCTTTAAAATCTATGTTAACAGCCAAATTGGTTCACTCCTTAAATCAATATATGTATATTGTATCAATATAAAGAAAAATACCGCCAGTTGTATGGTGCAACTGGCGGTATATAAATCTAATATACCAATGAAATAATTTACTTTTCGCAATCAGAAGTAAATTCAGTTTCAGGTAAATTTACTCTTCAAGAGCTGCTTGAGCCGCCGCTAACTTAGCAATCGGCACTCGGAAAGGTGAACAAGATACATAATCTAAACCTAGCGAATTGCAGAACTTGATTGAATCAGGATCTCCACCATGTTCACCACAAATACCAATTTTAAGTTGTGGTTTAGTGCGTCTGCCATTGGTGACAGCCAATCTCATCAGTCGACCTACACCGTCAATATCCAGGTTTGCCGTTGGATCGGATTCAAAGATATTCTTGCTGTAATATGTATCCAGAATACCGCCAGCATCATCCCGAGACAGACCATAGACCAATTGTGTCAAGTCATTTGTACCAAAGCTGAAGAAATCTGCTTCTAAACTAATTTCATCGGCTTTCAAAGCCGCCCGCGGAATCTCAATCATTGTACCAACTTTATATTGCAGTGTTACACCAGATTCGCGAATCATTTCATCGGCAGTCTGGACGATAATACTTTTTACATATCTCAGTTCCTTCGGATCAGCCACCAGCGGAATCATGATTTCAGGCACAATGTCGTCACCTTTTTTCTTACACGCTAATGCCGCTGCGATGATCGCTTTGGTTTGCATTTCAGCAATTTCGGGATAAGTAATCGCAACCCGACAACCTCTGTGTCCCAACATGGGATTAATCTCTTGCAGTTGGGCAATTTTACGAGCCAATTCATCAGGATCCATCTCCAGACTCTCAGCTAAATTTTTGATTTCCTTGGGCTCATTCGGAAGGAACTCATGAAGCGGCGAGTCCAACAGACGGATGGTTACCGGTAGACCTTTCATAGCTTCAAAAATACCTTCAAAGTCGCGTTGTTGCATCGGTAAAATTTTGGCCAGAGCAGCGCGGCGCGCTTCAGCATCCTTGGCGATAATCATTTGACGGAAAGCAAAGATGCGATCCGGTTCAAAAAACATGTGTTCAGTACGAGTCAAACCTATGCCTTCAGCACCAAGTTGGCGGGCTGCTGCTGCATCGCGGGGAGTATCAGCGTTGGCGCGCACACCCATTTTGCGGAAGCGATCGGCCCAGGCCATTACAGTAGCAAAATCCCCCGTCAATTGAGCTTCCACCGTAGGCAATGATTCACCATATACGTTGCCTGTATTGCCATCCAAAGAAATAATATCTCCCTCTTGATAGCGACGGCCTTCTTTGTCAATCATATAGCCTTCTTTTTCGTTAATTTCCAATTCTGAACAGCCTGAAACACAGCACTTGCCCATACCCCGGGCAACAACAGCTGCGTGGGAAGTCATGCCACCTCGTCCTGTTAAAACACCCTGGGCGTAATGCATACCTTCAATATCTTCCGGTGACGTTTCAAGACGAACCAAGATGACACGTTCGCCACGTTCGTGGTGAGCATGAGTTACATCTTCAGCAGTAAAATAAATTTTGCCAGAAGCAGCGCCTGGAGAAGCTGGTAATCCTTTGGCGACTGGACGAGCATTTCTCAACGCTTTTGTATCAAATGTTGGATGTAGCAGCGTGTCCAATTGATCGGGTTCAATTCGCAAGACGGCTTCCTCTTTGGAAATCGCACCCGCATCTACCAACTCTGTGGCAATGCGAAGCGCTGCCGTAGCAGTACGTTTACCATTACGAGTTTGGAGTATGAATAATTTACCCCGCTCAATAGTAAACTCTAAGTCCTGCATATCGCGATAGTGCTTCTCAAGACGATCAGCTATATCAAGGAACTGATCATAGACGTCGGGCATCAGCTCTTTTAAGCGATCAATTGTCGAAGGTGTTCTGACACCAGCCACAACGTCTTCACCTTGAGCGTTCATGAGAAACTCACCGTAGAGTTTATTTTCACCCGTAGAAGGATTTCGTGTGAAGGCAACACCTGTACCTGACGTGTCACCCATATTCCCATAAACCATTTCTTGTACATTAACAGCTGTACCCCAATCTCCGGGAATACCATTTAAGCGGCGATAGAGAATTGCTCTGTCATTATTCCAGGATCGGAAAACAGCTTTGACAGCTTCCATTAATTGAACACGCGGTTTTTGTGGAAATTCTTCACCTTTTTGTTCTTTATAGACACGCAGTGACCGCTGGACAACTTCCTTCATTGCATCCGCATCAAGGTCGGTATCCGATTCTACACCGCGTTCTTTTTTAACTTCATCAAGTTCATGTTCAAATAAATTTTTATTGATGCCCATAACGACATCTGAAAACATCGCGATAAAACGACGATATGAATCATTTGCAAAACGAGGATTGTTAGTTAATTTAGCTAACCCTTCTACAACTTCATCATTCAGACCCAAATTTAAAATTGTATCCATCATCCCTGGCATAGAAGCTCGGGCACCAGAACGAACAGAAACGAGTAGTGGATTTGTCGGATCTCCAAAGCTCTTCCCAATCTTCTCTTCCATTTTAGCCAATGTATCGAAAATTTCATCTTCGAGATCACTGACGATTTTTTTGCCATTCGCATAGTAGCTAGCACAAGCTTCAGTAGAAATTGTAAAGCCACGCGGCACAGGTAAACCGAG
>JAAYOA010000124.1 GCA_012520525.1 Clostridiaceae bacterium
GCTTCCAAACACTCGTCGATGCAACAGCTGTCGATCGCACCGCCGTCATAACTGCCCGGCGCATCGCCAGGATTGACCATATTCATTTCTCGCAGAACAATGGGATCCATATCTAATTTTTTTGCCAACTCATCTATAGCAGATTCCATTGCGAAGATGCCCTGAGTAGCACCATAACCTCTATAAGCCCCCCTACCCATGTGATTGGTGTAAACCACATCAAAGGCAAAGCGCCAACTTTCCAGGCGGGGATAAAGGGACAAACTTTTATGCCCGGACAGTCCCACTGTCGTCGGACCGTGTTCGCCGTAAGCGCCGGTATCCGATAGGGTATGCAGATCAATAGCCCGGATGCGTCCCTCTTTAGATGCACCTAGGCGGATATGCAGCTCCATGGGGTGACGCGGAGTGGAAGCAATCATTGACTCTTCTCGGGTAAAGATGATCTGGGACGGACGCCCTGTCATGGCGGTAACAAAAGCTGGATAAACTTCACAGACCGCCGTCTGCTTAGCACCGAAACCGCCTCCAATACGCGGTTTAATGACACGGATCTTGCTGTGGGGCCAACCTAGGGCTGTACCCACGATACGCCTAACATGAAAAGGCACCTGGGTCGACGCCACAATATTCAGGCGACCGTATGTGTCTAAATAAGCAAATGCCCTAAATGTTTCCATCATGGCCTGTTGGCAAGCTTGGGTGCGATAGACCGTATCAATCACCACATCGCAGTCGGCCAGTGTGGCCTCCACATCTCCCTCAGATTCAACGTTTGAAGCACATAGATTGCGTTTAGCATCGCCGCCCAGATTAGGCACCAACTGACGCCAGTCATCCTCAGGATGTACCAAAATCGGATTGTCAATCGCCTCTGTGGGGTCGAGCACAGGCTCTAACACTTCGTATTCAACCTTTATACGTCGCATGGCTTGGATAGCAGCCTGCTCATTTTCACCTACCACAATTGCCACAGGATCGCCGACATAGCGCACCCACTGATCCAAAATCATGCGGTCATAGGGCGACGGTTCAGGATAGGACTGTCCTGCAATTGTAAAGCGATTTTGTGGCACATCTTCATAGGTAAAAACCGCCACAATCCCTTCCACTTTTAGAGCTTTAGATTTATCTATGCTGAGTATTTTGGCAAAGGCATGGGGAGACCGCAGTAATTTAATAACCAAACAGTCTTTGGGTGTCATATCCGCGGTATAGACAGGTTTACCTGTCAAAAGAGCTTGTGCATCTTTCTTCGGAACAGGCTGATTAACTATCTTTAAACTACGCACATCACGCTTCATCGACACCACCTCTTTCGAATTACAGAAGTTCTTTTTCTGTCCTCGCCAGTTGAACCGGTATCTCCCGACGCTCCGACGCCATACCGATACTCAAAATAATCCATAATTCCTCGCAGCTGAGATTCATAACCCGAACAGCGACAAAGATTGCCGACCAGGTAACTGCGAATGTCATCTTCTGAAGGTATTGGTTCACCTTTTTGCAGATTAAATTCCCGTTCCATAGCGATGATATTCATGATAAAGCCCGGATTGCAAAAACCGCACTGTTCGGCACCATGTCCGGCTATAAATTCACCCAATTCCTCGGCGATCATCGGCAGACCTTCCAATGTCACGATTTTTTTACCATTGGCGCGGGGACTTGGATAGGCGCAAGAGAGACGTGGCTCATCTTCAATAAAGACCGTACAGAGGCCGCAGTTTGTAGTTTCACAGCCGCATTTTACGCTCAAACAACCGGCAGACCGCAATGTTTCCAGCAGCATTTCATCTGGACGAACGTCAGTCTTATAAGATTTGCCGTTTAATTCAAACTTAATCTCTATTTTCATATCACAGAAACTCCTTCGTCATTATAGTCCAGCAGCGGTCTAACGTGAATTACCAACTGCCTTGGCATTTAATAATTTATAGAGCCGCACCAAGCATTGCTCCAAAATAACCGCAGCAATATGTTTTCGGTAGGTTGCACTGGCCCGTAAGTTTGTCCCATACGTAAACTCTGCTGCCAACTCCTTTGCCCAGGTGTGTATGGTCTGACGGCAGGGCGATGTATTCTCAGCGAGATCCAGATGCCCCTCTTTGACCGCATCTGCCAATGGATCTGTACAGACTACCACATCAGCTATGGCTGGCCGAGCTCCTAAGGCAATGCGCAGTTGACCATCTCCAGTGCGGGAAATTCCACAATTAATTAACGGCAAGTCGGTGGCTGTTAGGCGGAAGGCATGATAGACCGACGCTGTCCGCCGTCGTACCTTCACTTCGGTTAGCAAATCCCTGGTTTTGCGGGACAATGCGATAAAATCCTTTAACCCCATCCAACCGTTATCATATAAATGAACTTGGGCATCTAAGGCAAGCAAAAGGGTAATCACATCTGAAAAACCAAAGCGACCCCAAACGCTCCCCCCATTGTCGCGGCATTGCGCAATTGCACGCCGACGATGTCTTTAACTGCTTCATAAAAAGTACCATCATAAGCTTCGTTTAGAGACTCATCCAACTCCACGTCCCGCAGGGTTGTCATCGCTCCGATGGTAAAACCTGTTTCTGTCTCCTCAATCCCTCGCAGCGGCAAAGCCGATAGATCCACGGCAGTGCCTATGCGCCGATTGCCCAGCCGCGTCCACAGCGTTCCCGCAAGAGGTGTGTGTGCCTTTTTGCGACACAGTTCAGCGGCTTCTTCTACCGTTTGGGGCATCGAATATGTGCGTATTGTATACATTATTTCACTCCCACTTTATGTCACCGCTACAACTGCTCAGGCGGTGTGATGCGGCAAAATTGAAAGAACGGTCCGCCATAAGCGGGATCCAGGGAATATAAATCAATATATCGCTTCTCCGGACTCCAATGGTCATTTATTACCAACATGACTCGCCGCTCAATGCCGGTGGCATTGATGACAAAGTCACCCACTCTAGCACGGTTTTCTGTACTACTCTCTCCAGCATCATTAGAATTGTTTTCTGGGATATTTTGCTTTTGTCGCTCCCAGACTTCATAGCCCCATACCGTGACGGTATGGCGCTTATAATAACCTGAACTTAGGGAAAGCAGCAGTGGTCTCCCCTCATCCAGTTCCATTAAAATTTCCGGTTCACCGCGGCGACCACTCTGCAGAAAACTGTGCAGTTCAGCCTTACCATCCAGATAACCGTAAAATCGCCAAGTGACTCGTGCCAAGTGACCAATAAAAAATGGTATAGTTCCTCCTTTAAAAAATCCTATCTGACCTAAATTAATACCACGCCAGCGAGCCAAGCGCATAATTCTTTGGAACATAGTCTGTTCATTTTTAGGCAAATAATCATAGCCTTGGTTCGAATAATACATAAACACCGATGTCAAACCTGTGATCGAACAGTGTTGGGCGCGACCGGGAAAATCTTTCATCTGCAGGCGCGGATAATCCTCGATATGAAAAGTCTCGCGCCGTTCGAAGCCCGGTCCCAACACCTCATTCAACCAACGTTGAGGATCTTGGATACGCTGTTTGCCCTGGTACATGTTGAACCTCCATGCGATCAATCAGTTCTGCTAGTAAATTTGCGTAATAGTCTGACGATGCCCAATTCTCGCCAATTTCTCCCACCGTCCTCGCCGTTCCCAAAAGTCGGGGAAAGTGCCTTGGATCTAGGGGATTTTCGAGGGGGTACCCTTTAGCTCCAGCATAGAGTGCTAAATGCTCCAAATGGGCGGTAATTCCTGTCGTCCAATCAGGAAATCGCTGATGAGCTTGGGGGTCACTGTCATCGCCACCCTGGGTTGTCTTTAATCCGCAGGGATTACAATAAGTTGCATCGACCACGCCACCAAAGCGACCATAATTCGTTTCTAGCCCCGCTTGGGCGTATGCTACAACTGGGTTAATGCCATAATTAGGAGCAAGAGACCAATAAATTGGCGCTAATTCCACAAAAGTCTCGGTCGCGTTGCGGCTTCGTGCCCATTTTTGAGCCTGTTCCACAGTCGCTGTGGGTTCGTCCAAAATCGGCTGTTGTAAATTAATATGCAGCGGCGGAAGAGGTGGATTCAAGCGAGCTATGACAACCACACTGATAGCGACAATCACAACAAATACAGCAGCTAAAATAAGACCAAACTTGCTCTTTGTAGTGAGCTTTTTTTGTCGACTCCTATGCGTTGAAGAATTTGCGATAGAATTTCTCCTGTTGTTAGCCACATTAAACATCCTCACTTCATTTATCTTCTTAGTATAATTATAGCCGAATTATTATGGATATTTCATAACTGATTCGTAACCATTATTAAGTCAACTACAGATCGTCTCCAAGAGGGCATTATTAAAGCAAATCTTTTTAAGAAAATTTACCATATACTATAAGCAGCAAAATTTACAGCCATGTCATAACTGGGCAGACACTGAGTAACATATTTCTGGTATTTATTGAGTATAAAAGAAAGGATCATATAAATGACAAAATTAATTTCCTGGAACGTCAACGGTTTTCGAGCAGTGATGAAAAAAGATTTCCCCGCTATATTTGAAGACCTGGACGCCGATATTTTCTGCATACAAGAAACCAAGTTACAGAAGGGGCAACACGATTTTGAGCCCCCTGGCTACCATCAGTACTGGAACTATGCCGAGCGCAAAGGATATTCCGGCACAGCCATCTGGTCTCGCGTCGAACCTTTATCGGTGACCTACGATATACCTTGGGAACCTCCAGCGGATTTAGAAGACGATGGTACCATCAACCGAGAAGGCAGGGTCATTACCCTTGAATTTTCCAACTACTATCTGGTCAATGTTTACACGCCCAACTCCCAGAGCGAATTGGCCCGTCTCGACCTGCGCATGGCATGGGAAGACCAATTTAGAACCTATTTAAAACAGTTGGATGACCAAAAACCTCTGATCCTTTGTGGCGACCTCAACGTAGCCCATAAAGAAATTGACCTAAAAAATCCTGCCAACAATCGGCGCAATGCCGGCTTTACCGATGAAGAGCGGGAAAAATTTACCCTTCTGTTGGACAGCGGTTTTACCGATACATTCCGACATTTCTATCCCGACGCCACAGAGCGCTATAGTTGGTGGACCTATCGTTTCGGTGCCCGCAAGCGCAACGCCGGTTGGCGGATCGATTATTTTGTGGTATCTGATCGCCTTCAATCCCATTTAAAGGATGCCGATATCCACGATTCTATTATGGGATCAGATCACTGTCCCGTGAGCCTCACCCTGGATCTACCCTTAAAATAAATGCATATAAAACAAGCAAACATGGACTAATTATTCACTTTAACATCATTCGGTTCGGCAGAATGAAAGGAAATCACCTATGGCTAAGAAGCCTGAAACCATCTTTTTTTGCAGCGAATGCGGTTACGAAACACGCAAGTGGCTCGGTCGCTGTCCCGGCTGTCAAGCTTGGAACACCCTGGTCGAGAGCCGCTCTGTTACGGGTTCTGACGGAACAACTAAAAATAATTCGCGACACAGCTGGCTCACCACTGCAACTCGAGCTGGAGAAGACAATGTTTCGGAGGACGGACTACTCGATCTATCAACTGTTTCCACCGATCGTATAGCCCGTGTCTCTTCTGGTTTAAAGGAATTTGATCGGGTTCTGGGGGGAGGTTTTGTCCCCGGTTCCCTGGTCTTAGTTGGTGGCGATCCGGGCATCGGCAAGTCCACCTTGCTGTTACAAGTATCAGCAAAAAATAAATTTAAAGGTGGTCACGTCCTCTATGTCTGCGGCGAAGAATCGCCCAGTCAAGTTAAATTAAGGGCATCTAGGTTAGAAATCAAGGGAGCTGCCGTCAAACTTTATCCTGAAATCATCTTTGAGCGCATCGCCCAAGTTATTCTCAAATTGCGACCTGCCCTCGTAATTGTAGATTCTATTCAGACGATGTACAGCGAAGAATTAACCTCCGCTCCCGGTTCGGTCAGTCAAATTCGGGAAGTTACTGCAGGATTCCTGCGTCTTGCCAAACACCTCAATTGCACGATTGTCCTTGTCGGTCACGTCACCAAAGACGGCGCCATTGCAGGACCCAGAGTTCTTGAACATATGGTTGACACCGTCCTCTATTTTGAAGGAGAAAGTCACAGCAGTTTGCGCATGATCCGCGGATTTAAAAATCGCTTCGGTGCCACCAACGAACTTGGCATCTTTGAAATGACCGGGCGGGGACTGCAAACCGTAGAAAATGCTTCCCTCGCGATGATTGCAGGTCGTCCTCAAGGGGTAGCAGGCTCGGCCATTACAGCCTGCCTCGAAGGCACAAGACCCTTATTATTAGAAATACAAGTCCTTTTAAATGATACTGCCTACGGCATGCCCCAGCGCATGGCCCAGGGATTGGATCGAGGTCGCATTAGTATGTTAATGGCCGTCCTAGAAAAACATATCGGTCTAAACTTTGGCAATATGGACGCCTTCTGCAACGTGGTTGGGGGGTTGCGTATCGACGACCCCGCCGCCGACTTGGCTATTGCTGCTGCGATGACTTCTAGTTACCGCGATGTACCTGTTAAAAATCAAGGTATTCTAATAGGTGAAATCGGTCTGACCGGCGAGCTGCGACCGGTCTCAGCGGTGTCTCAACGCATCGGCGAAGCGGGACGACTGGGATTTACAACCTGTATCTTACCCGGAAGCTGCCGACGCCAAGGCGAACAGATCCAGGCCAGCAAAAGCACACCGGAGTTGCTTTATGCCGATCACCTCTCCGAGGCGCTGGACATGGCCTTCTGACAAAATATACGGATCGTCAGCAAATCTGACGTAACGATAGATTTACATTTTATTGCTGCTACATTTAAATTGCCCATTCTAACTAAAAATTATGATTAAAATAAGCAGAGGAGAATTCGATGACGGATCAGAACAATCACACGTCTAACCCCCTCCAAATAGGTACCAAATCAGACACAAAGCAAAGTGTCACAACCCAAAAATCTCGCCGAATCTGCGCCCTCATACCTGCCGCCGGACGCGGTCAGCGCATGGGAGCAGACGGCAACAAACTTTTCTTAAAAATTGACGGAAAAACCATCTTGGAGCGGACGATCGCCGTCTTTGAAACCCATCCTTCCATCACCGATATCTGTCTCGTTACCGCCCCAGATGAAGAAGCTTTTGTTAAAAATTTAATGCTGCAGAATAATTTTAAAAAAACCCATTATTTTGCTTATGGCGGAGCGACCAGGGGACAGTCCGTAAAAAATGGACTCCAACTTTTAGCGACAGAGGGACAATACAAGCCCGATGACCTCGTCTTAATCCACGACGGCGCCCGCTGCTTTGTTACCCCCGCTGTCATAGACCGCTGTATCGATGGTGCCCTTATACACGGGTCTGCAGTGGCCGGTATACCAGCCAAAGACACGATCAAGTCCGTTGACGCGAACGAATGCGTAACTGGAACGCCTGACCGCAGCACCCTGCGGCTGATTCAAACACCCCAAGCCTTCCACTTTGACATCGTCTGCCGTGCCTATGCCGACAACTTGACAGAATTCACGGACGACGCCGCCGTCGTTGAAGCCAACGGTCAACCCGTCTATATTGTGCTAGGCAGCGAAGACAACTTGAAAATTACCACGCCCTTTGACTTAGCCATCGCCTCAGCGCTCTTACAAGGAAACCAGTCGACATAGTATAGTCGTTACTAAAAGTTCAGATTCCATTACATACAAATCGCGGAATCCCCATCTGAGAATTCCGCGATTTTATTTTTAAATATAAAACTCTTATTGATTCAACTAAAATTTCATTAACACTATACGTAGATTTTATTTCAAATAACTCTCGTAGTTGTCAATTGTGACTGGCTCAAACGGAATATCAACCAAAGTGTCCACGTCATCGCCGTTGAGAATCATGACTGTAGCGCGTACAGCATTTACACCTTGAGCATTGGCATCTTGATATACCGTAAAGGCGAGTTTACCATCTTGCAAATTAGCAAGACCTTGGGGCGTCGCATCGATACCAACGATTGGGAGGCTGGTCGGATCAATGCCATTAATTTCTAGGGCTGAAATTGCACCGATTGCCATTTCATCGTTATTAGAGATAATGCAATCAAACTCAGGATCATCTAGCAGGAAAGTATTCATTAAATCGAAGGCTTCAACTCGGCTCCAACCGGCTGATTCATCAAAGACATATTCCACATTAATGCCAGCATCCGCAAGGGCTTTTTTAGCCTGTTCGGTACGCAAATCAGCGTGGGCACTGGCGCCACCGCGGATCATAACCGCTTTAACATCAGTCACGCCTTTGTCATTGAAATAGGCACCCAAAAATTCACCTTGATATTTACCAGAAAGATTCTCATCGGAACCGACATAGACTGATTCTCCTTTTACGAGTTCAATGCCGGGGGTCCGGTTGACATAAATAATCGGAATGTCACCTGCTTCTTCTTCCATAGTAGGTACAGTACCTGCATCGACAGGGTTGACAATAATAGCATCATAATCCCCGGCGACAAAATATTGAATGTGCTGTAGCTGAGAGTTAGCATTGTCACCTGCATCTAGGGCGGTTATATCAAGACCAATACCTTGAGCTTCGCTGACAATTGCATCTTGTAAATAAGACAAGAACTGGTCACGCTCTGCAATAGAACAGCCAATCTTGTACGTCCCATTTGCTTTAACCGGAGCTAAGCCGACGTCCGCAGCAGGGGGCGCAACATCTTCTGTTGCTTCTGCATCTTCCGCGACTTGTTCACTTTCCGTTGCTGCTGTAGTTTCTTCAGGCGCTTCTGTAGTGGTTTCTTTTTCGCCGCCACCACCGCAACCGATAGCCATAGCCATAACCATAGCCGCTGATACAACAATTGTTAAGAACTTTTTCATGTCAACCTCCAAGTCCTGTTTTTTGTTGTGCAAAACCAATAAGTTAAGTTGGTCTTTTGCCAGGCTGATTATACATATTAACTATATGGTTACAATCTCAAGTTAAATTGTCAAATTTTTCTAGTAAATCAGTGTAGAAATTACTAGATTTTATCAATAATTCTTCTCTATAGTAAAATTAAACTTATTAGTTGAAAAAACGCATACTATTTGGGTAAATCATGTATATAATTTTTATGTACCTGCTCTACCGAGTTACTAAATTTTATTCAATTTCTACCCAAATATTTCCTTTCTGATCACTTTCGATGCATGCATCGACAAATTTTAATCCGAAAAGACCATCCTCAACAGTAGGAAAATCAAAGGTCTCACAATGTGCATCATATTTTTTATTGAGCAGAGCTGAGCAATAGCCACGATAAATATTGCCGAAGGCCTCGAAAAAACCCTCTGGATGCCCCGAAGGCAGTCGCGATAGTCGGCGACAGCCTATGCTATCATAGTCCCGCGTTGGGGTATAAAGCTGGGGTGGCTCATTAATTTTAGTCACTTTCAATTCAGCCGGTGCTCTATGCTGCCATTCGATTGCGCCTTTATCTCCAAAAATTCTAATTGAAAGATCAGTCTCATGACCAATCGCCACCTGAGACGTCCAAATCATACCCGATGCGCCGTTGTCAAACTCAGCTAATATCTGCACATTGTTCTCCAAAGGTAAGCTGCTTTCATTGGGCAACCTTTCAAATTTTGTCAGCACTTTTTTCATTTTTAAACCGGTCATTTTAGATATCAAACACTCCACATGTGTACCAATATCTGCACAACAACCAGAAGGACCACTGCGGGCAGGATCCATCCGCCATGTCGCCTGGTCGGAACGATCACTGACCATCTGCACAATTAACCATTCCTGGGGGTATTCCGCCATTACAGTCATAATATTGCCGATCTCACCCCGCTCGATCATATCTCTAGCCTGTTTAATCATGGCGTACCCAGTATATGTGTAGGTAATGCCAAATAATAGATCTTTCTCTTTAGCTAATCTAGCCAACTCTTCGCCATCTTTGGTGTTGATCGCCAAGGGTTTATCACAAACTACATTTATGCCTTTTTCAAGAAAATATTTAGCAATAGGATAGTGTGTGTCGTTGGGTGTCGCTATAATGACAAAATCAATGCCGTCTTCCCGCACTGATTCCCGATCTGCCATAGTTTTATAATCAGGATAAATGCGATCACTGTCATCTACTCCCCACTCGACGGCTGTTTCGGTATTTTTTTCAAAATTGCGCGAAAAACACCCTGCTTTTAAGACTGATAAATTATCCATTTGAGCGCCGATGCGGTGAACATTTCCAATAAAGGCGTCGTTACCGCCGCCCACCATACCAAATTTTAATTTCATTTGAATATCTCCCCAAATTCTGGTGTCAAAATTTAAATAAATTCAGACCAATTTCATTGTCGAATTGACGACCTATTTCACCTTCGAAAGTGCGCACTATGATTTCAGCAGTGGCACTGACGGTCGCTTTGTTTAGATGCCCACCGTAAGTCTTGCCGTCAAAGCTGGCGATGTTAACGTGGACGTGTAGATACGGTTGTCTGCCTTGGCGCGTTAAATTGCCGATCAGGGAAGTTATTTCAAACACATCCGACAATTCGGTGGAGTGATAGACTTTTTCCAACGGATCGAATACTCCGATCGTTACGTCGGACACCGCTCCTATACCTGTGACCTCCGCCACTTGGATATCTTCTTTGTCAGCTAATTTTAGTATCGACTGCACGATGTCTTCGCCTGGATCAACCCGCAGGACGTATGTCTGTCCTAGTTTTTTGTATTTCATATCATCCTCTTTCTACGAATTTTAGTTGACTGATTTCTTTTACACATCCTAGTAAAAATCGATAAGGTTAGAACTACTCTTGTATATATTATATTATCTCAATATCTACCCGTAATGATTTTAGATCAAGAAAATCGACGTGCTTGATGTATTTGAGCAAGTCTCAACCCTTATGGAGTATACATTTGATTTAGAATAGAGTCAGACGATAAACCTACCCTTTGTATAAGCTATAAACTAAAGATGAACTAAGGCATCGATGTACATTAAAATCTGAAGACCATATCTTATAAGTCGGTATCAATGACGCCATATTTGTGAAACTTTAAAACACTATATTCGATAGGTTTAAATATAATTAGTCTTCTAGAAACCAATGCTTAATTAGCAGCAGGTCTTTTTATCTTAAGCAATATATCATTTCTAATTCGCTTGTAAAAAAGATTGATTAAGCTTTGCTAATACAAAATAGCTTATCATTAAAAAACTAGACCTATTTTTGAAATTAATTCGTAATAAACTCCTGCACACAAACTCAGAAATTTCACTAAAACAAAATCCAGTTTTAAAATTCAGATAATTTTAATGAAATTTCAGTAATCTGAAGTTATTAAGGTTTTATATAAGCATAACCATCTGCCTGTTGTTGAACAAGGTAGACTACCCCCGTCGGCACAACTGTCAAAAAAGCGGGCAGATCTGCTGGAGCGATTGTCAATCCTCGCAGCGAATTATTGCATACTGTAAACTTTACGCCTTGATCCGACAAGACCGCCATCTTTTCTATATAAAGATCATCTTTTAGATTATTTTTAAATACCTTTGCGGCAGCACCGTTGACCAACACGTCCACCGACCAACCTGTTGTAGTTTGATCTACTAAAAGATTGCCTAGATTAGCCAATAGCACCGTCCATTTTTCTATTTCATCTATGTGGAAGATAACTTTTCTATAATTCTCTTTCATCTATCGTTCTCCTTTTATGTTTCTTTACTTATGTCTTCTATTACTATTTTTAATAAACTATAAATTTTTAAATATATAATCCATCATTAAAACATCAAAAATTGACACTTTTAGTTAAGATTTATTAACTAATTAAAACCTATCTATGTTACGTTTATAAATAAGATCGATTAATTATTTTTATAATTTTCGTTTTTAACTCGTAAAAATTCCACCACAACGAATAAGGAGAGCGCTATGGATTATTCTAAACTGTTTACACCCTACAACATTGGCAAAATGGAAGTTAAGAATCGCTTTGTCCTATCCCCTATGGGTACAGGCTCATCCCACATCGACGGCACCAAGTCAGATTCCGAGGTGCGCTATTACGAAGCGCGAGCAAAAGGTGGCACCGGTCTTATTATTCTAGGCTGTCAAATGCTGACTGACGAACTGGCTCAAGGATCTTTAGAAGGCACTCTGGAGAAACCCCATGTCATTCCCAAGCTTACCGAGATTGTCGAGTCCTGTCATCGATATGGCGCTAAAGTCGTCTGTCAAATTAGTCCCGGTACAGGACGCAACGCCTTCGCTAGTATGCACACAGATCCCCCTGTATCAGCTTCGGCTATACCATCCACATTTAATCCCGACATTCTCTGTCACCCTCTGAGTCACGAGGAAATCCAGACCATCCTCGATCAATTTACTAATTCCGCAGACATCGCTGTAAAGGCCGGATTCGACGCCATCGAAGTACACGCCCACGCCGGTTATTTGATCGACCAGTTCATGTCCGCCGTCTGGAATAAACGAACTGATGAATACGGCGGCAGTGCCGAAAACAGATCCCGCTTCCCACGGGAAATTATCCGTGCCATCCGCAAGGCCACGGGACCTGATATGCCGATTTTATTCCGCATCGCTGTAGATCACATTTTCGAAGGCGGCCGTACGATCGAAGAAACCATCCCTCTCTTGAAACTATTAGAAGAAGAAGGTGTAGATGCCTTTGATATCGATGCCGGCAGCTATGAAATGATCGATTATATTTTCCCACCGGCTTACCTGGGCGATGCCTGTATGGCCTACGTCTGTGAAGAAACACGCAAACACGTCGGTGTCCCTATCCTTAACGCAGGTAACCACACCCCGGAGACAGCTGTCGAGTTAATTGAGAGCGGCAACGCCGACTTCGTTATGTTTGGGCGCCAACTTATAGCCGACCCAGATACACCTAATAAAATTAAAGCTGGTCGCAGGGAAGATGTTCGCCCCTGTATCCGCTGTAACGAAGAGTGTGTCGGGCGCATCGTCACTCGCTTAACCAAAATGAGCTGTGCAGTTAATATTCAAGCCCAAGAAGAAGATCACTTCATCCTCGAAGAGACCTCTAATCCACAGTCTGTCCTAATTATAGGCGCTGGTCCCGGCGGCTTGGAAGCAGCTCGAGTTGCCGCTATCTGTGGACACGATGTCACCATCGTTGAAAAAGAAAATGATATCGGAGGACAACTTACAGCGGCAGCCACTCCTGCTTTTAAAGCTCAATTAAAAGAACTTGTAGAATGGTATCGCCGACAACTCAATCAGCTAGGCATACGTGTCAAATTAAATTATGAACTTCAAGAAGGTGATGCCCTGATTGAGTCCAATGACCGGATCATCGTTGCTACCGGTGCAGTACCTTTAGACCTGAACATTCCCGGCATAGACGGCGATAACATCATTAACGTCATTGAGGCTCACCAAGAAAAGGACAAAGTCGTCGGTACTGACATCGTCATCTGCGGTGGCGGTCTATCTGGCTGCGACTGCGCCTTAGAACTGGCCACAGAACATGGTAAAAATGTCACCATCATTGAGATGTTAGATGCTCTAGCTCAAGATATTTTATTTATCAATGCCGCTACCCTCTTCAGACAACTGAACGAAGCGGGAGTTAAACAGCTTACCAGTACTAAAGTCGTCGCCTTTACCGATGACGGCGTCAAAGTCGTGGATGCCGAGGGCAACGAATCGATCATTCCAGCCGACACAGTGATCACAGCCTTTGGCATGAAACCGAATAATGGCATAGCTGCAGCAATTAAAAAAGACCATCATCTGAAGACTCAGGTCATCGGTGACTGCAACGAGATCGGCAAAGTCGGCAACGCCATCCGCGGTGGTTTCTATGCAGCTATGAACTTGGAAAACTAATGACTTCTGCAACAATTTCTGAGCAATCATTTTAGCACAAAATCTAGCACTATGATTGATCATTATGTGCGATGGCTAAATTGAAGAACTAATATTATAGTCCCACTTTACATCAAACCTAAAAAGACCGCCTTCTTCCTATTCCAACCGGAAAAATACTATTTCCAAGAAAAGGAGAGGCGGTCTATATATTTGTCAAACTATTTTATTCCTCAGGAAACCATTTTTTATAATCGACTTCTTTAAATTGTGAGCGCACAAAATGATCTTTTAATTTGAAAGGCACGGTACAATCAAAAATAGTCTTGCAGGAAATACCATTGTCCCTCAATAAAGGATTATATTCGGAGCGTTGACTCGGATCTAGCGGATGGCAACGAACGCCAGGTATAAAAATGGTATCGACGTCCCCTTGATAGCGGGTATTCAAAGCCCAAAGAACATCATTCATATCAAAGGGATCCACATCCTCACCCACGAGAATCACATGTTTCAATTCAGAGAATGCCGCAAACGCAAGTAGGGCAGCTTGCCTCTGTCGACCTTCATCACTAGGCTCCCGTTTGACGAACTGCATGACTGCCATGTATTTGCCACCCCCTGAAGAAGGGCAATATACATTTTTAAGACGACCCGGCATCGCCCTCTCAACCATCTGAATAATACTGGCTTCGGTGGGAATACCCGTCATGTTGACATGTTCTTCACTGGGACCAATGCAGGTCAGAAGAATAGGATTCTGGCGGTGGGTCACTGCCTTAACTTTAATGACCGGTACATTGGGATTGGCTCTACCGGTATAACCCGGAAACTCCGGCATAGCCTTGCCGGTATTGCGTGTTTTGTCTTCCGCTACATAACTATGAGGCAGCACCTCACCTTCAATCACGTATTCCGCATTGGCGATACATTTTTCAGCAATGGTAAGACAACGTGCCAACTCTACCGGCTGTTTTCTAACTGCACCGGCGATACCCAACTCGTCATAGCCGATTGGGGTAGTCGGCGGTTCAAAACACGACGTGATATAAATGGCTGGATCGATGCCGATATTGATGGAGATCGGCAGGGGCTTTCCTTGCTGCTCCGCTTTTTCAAAAAATTTGCCAATATGTCTAATCCCTGGCACAAAATATATTGAAATAGTATCTTTACTCTGAAAACAGAGCCTATGTATCGTTACGTCTGTCATGCGATCATCATCGGGATCCGACGCTTTGCATAATCCCATGGTTATATAAGGTCCCGCGTCCTCGGCAGTATTGGTGGGAGCAGGTACCAACTTTCTAATATCAAATCCTTCCTCGTCTGCGTAGTGGACCACTTCTTGACAAGGAATAGCTTGTTCTTCAATAACAATAGGACTCACAGGATTTTGGACAGCCTCGTTTAAAAGAAACCCCAACCTCTCTGGCTTCTCATTCAGCAATAGACCTACCCTTTCTCGGGAAGCCAAAAGACCAATTAACACCCGCGCGTTATCATGGCCTTTAATATTGTTGAACATGGCCACAGGTCCCAGTTTTGTGGGTCTGGCAACAGTACCGCCGGCACCGATATAGCGATATACACCCGAAAGTTCAGCCTCAGGATCAATGGGTACATCGGTCTCCCGGTACTGTCCGTCAACTTTTTTTAACACTTCGATAGCATCCCGAAGACTATAATTGTTAGACATGGAACTCCTCCTTATTCTCATTGTTAACCGTGACATCTCCTACTAATGTTAGACACACAGGTTCACAACTATTGGCTGAGCAGACGACCCCCAAATGTGAAATTTAAGCCTAGTCTTAGTACTAGCAGTAATTCGTCAGATCGTCAAAATCTCTATATATACACGGTAATTTTACTATAAATAAAACATGAAAAAGTGGAGTTAATCCCATTCACTGGAAAGTTAAAAAACCTCAGTAAACTTAAATTAACTCTGTTCTGCTTCACCCCAGCGAAAAAATCCACTGGATACAACGCCAAATTGATGCAACACCCTCGCCGCCATCTGGCTGATCATGTCCTCAATCGTCTGAGGGCGGTGATAGAAAGTCATAACTAGAGGCATAATATCCACTCCTATTTTTGCCAGCTTAGTTAAATTTTCTAAGTGAATTGGACTGAGGGGGCTCTCCCTAACCATAAGTACCAACTTCTTGCGTTCCTTGATCATGACATCTGCTGCCCGCAATAATAAATTATCGCTGTAGCCGCAGGCAATGCCCGCCACAGTCTTCATACTGCAAGGAACGACAATCATACCTTCACACGGAAATGTACCGCTAGCAATCGCGCCGCCAATGTGGTGAACATCATAAGTAACATCCGCCAGACTCTGGATTTGCTCCTCGTCATAGTTGCACTCGTGCCTGATTGTCTCTTTGGCACTATCGGAAATAACGAGGTGACTTTCAAACTCGTCATTGTCCTTTAAAATTTGTAAAATTTCTATGGCAACTTCAATGCCACTGGCACCTGTGATGCCCACGATGATCCTTTTTTTCACAACATCCACCTTTACTTTTCATCAGAATTATTGCAACGCCTTAAAAAAACGTTAAACAAAAGAAAAGCCCTTCCTGGGACCGCACCCCAGGAAGAGTTATCGGTCTTTTCTTGTTTAACGATGTAGCTACCTAAGCCAGCAAGTTGGTATTAGTGACATTCGTCATGGTGTTGGTGATCGTGGCAAACCGAACCTGTCGATTCTAAATCCCCTGCTAAATAAGCTTTGACCACTTCTTCGACAGTCCCGGCTGCACCTGTAATCACTTCGATCTCGTGGGCATTAAAGATATCAATCGCCCCTGCACCCATACCGCCGGAGATGATTACGTTGATGTCTAGATCATTTAAGAAGTTGGGCAAAAAACCGGGCTTATGTCCTGGATTGGCAACTATCTCACTTTTGAGAATTTTGTCACCTTCGCTGTCAAAGATCGTAAACCCTTCACAATGTCCGAAATGTTCACTCACTTGTCCCTTGTCACTTGCTACCGCTATCTTCAGCATTCTCTTGTTCCTCCATATTCTTTAACACATCGGCGATGTCGTTAAACCAATCACCCTGCAAACTTTCAACTGCACCTCTGTCACAGGCAGCAGCTATTTGGGGATCGATCGGCAATTTCGCCAACACTTTTAGATTATGCTCAGACGCGATTTCTTCTATATGGCTCTTGCCAAAAATTGAATGTTTGGAACCGCAGTCCGGGCATTGAAAATAAGACATATTTTCGACTACACCGAGAATCGGAATATTCATCATCTCGGCCATCTTTACAGCCTTTGTTACAATCATGGAAACCAGTTCCTGAGGCGATGTCACCACGATGATGCCGTCCACCGGCAGCGATTGGAAAACGGTCAGAGGCACATCGCCAGTTCCCGGGGGCATATCAATGAACATAAAATCAATCTCATCCCAAAAGGTATCGCCCCAAAACTGCTGGACAACCCCCGCTAGCACAGGTCCTCGCCAGACGACAGGATCTGTATCATCCTCCAGAATAAGATTGATCGACATGATGTCGATGCCAGACTCTGTTTGAACCGGAATCATTACCGAATCAACGGCCTTTGCCTTGCGGGTTAAACCAAAAGACTTCGGAATGGAAGGTCCTGTGATATCTGCGTCTAAAATCGCCGTGCGATATCCCGCCCGATTCATGGTGACAGCAAGCAGAGATGTTACTAGAGATTTACCCACACCGCCCTTGCCGCTAACGACGCCGATGACTTTTTTTACTTTACTAAATTCGTGTAATTTAACCGAAAAATCATTTTGTTCTTCTGTTCGATCTCCACAGTCCATGCCACAGGAACTACAGTTTTGATTGCAATTTTCGCTCATAAGTCAATCTCCTAATATTCATTGCGTTCTTAAAAGTACGTTATACATTAGTTTTGCATTAGTTAAATAATTATACTTTAACACGTTATCGCAAGAATGTTAGTGCGTTCAATGATTTGTATTTAATATATTTATTATTTTTGTTTCAACCAAAGAATAAATTATGATTATGTGAAATATTTACTCTAGGCAAAGAGCAATTCCATAGTTTTGCAATAAATCTTCTTAACCGCTTCCCCTGATTCACAATATCTGTCGACAATTGTAAAACCGTCATTGATCACTCTTACTGCTTCACTGTCAAAGGGAATCCGACCCATAAACGGCAGGTCGTGGTCCTCGCAATAGGCTTCAATGATCTCTGATTTTGACAAATTCGTATCATATTTATTGATACAAATGGCTGTCTTCGTACCAAACTTCGCCGCCGTGTCGATAATCCGCTCCATATCACTGATGCCGGACACCGATGGTTCAGCTACAATCAGCACCATATCTACACCTGTAATCGAGGCGATAACCGGACAACCTATGCCAGGCGAACCATCTATGATTGCTAAGTCTGCTTCTTTGATTGCCTCTTTCATCTGTTTCTTAACTTCAGATACGAGCATCCCTGAAGTACCACTGCCCATCTTGAGCTGAGCCGTGGAAAAGACCTTTTCTTCATCTTTGTAGAGCATCAAATCGCCTGCCACCGCAGGAACCATCTTGATTGCACCTGCAGGACAGACAAATTCGCAGACACTGCAGCCTTCACAAGCATATTCATCTACTCGGTAGGTATTATTAAATTCTATAGCGTCAAAGCGACAGTGGTCTCTGCACGCGTCACACTCGATACATAGCTCTGGATCGATGATTGCTTTAGGCAGTCCATAATAATCCGATTTTTCAGGTTCCTTCTGCCAGCCCATAATCAAGTGTAGGTTCGGTGCATCTACATCACAGTCCGCATAAGCTTTGGCTTCGGCAAGTTTGATAAATGCACTGGAAATAGTCGTCTTTCCCGTACCGCCTTTGCCGCTTAAAATAAGTAGCTGCTTCATGCTTTCACCTCCTCGACTACAGTTTCCAGCAAATCAGTGAATAAAGCGCGATACTTTTCCCATTCTCGACTGGCAATTTTGCCGTTTGAATTAAGCGTGCCGAGTTCACGATCAAAAGGTATTCGCGCCAAAATTTTAATATTATTTTTTTTACAGAAAGCCTCGGCCGGATTATCATCTGCTTGACATTTATTAAGAACAGCACCGAAAGGTTTGTCGAATAAGTTGACCAGTTCGTATACCATATTGAAATTGTGTACACCAAACAAGGTCGGTTCGGCAACCAAAATACAGTAATCTGCATCTTTGATACTTTCCATAACGATACAGGCACTGCCCGGCGGACAGTCGATCAATGTGAGATCAGCAGCATTTTCTTTGTTATCTTCTAACAATTTATTGATCAGGGGAATCCCTGTCGCTTCGCCGGTATTGAGGATGCCGCTATTAACTTGAACTCGGTCCGATCGACCACTCTGGATCTTACCGATCGGCTTATTTTTTTCGGTCAGAGCCTGCTGGGGACAAACCAACATACAGCCGCCGCAGGAATGGCAAACATCTTCAAAAATAATGAGGCGATCTTTAACATAGGCAAGGGCATTAAACTTGCAAAATTCGACACATTTCCGGCAACCGTTACAAAGTTCTTGGTCAACCAGGGCAATCTTTACATTAACTTCAGTTTCTTCAACATCCGTTGGTTTAAAAAATAAATGCCCGTTTGGTTCTTCGACATCACAGTCTAAATATGATGCAGCCTTGGCTACTGCCGCCAAATTGACGGAGACCAGGGTCTTCCCTGTACCGCCTTTTCCACTCAGCACAGCGATTTTCATATTAGTTGCCTCCATGACCGTGGAAGCCTGCATGGATCTCGTCTAGTGGATCAAGTTTGTTGGTCAAATAGGCGTCAATATTAGCCTGTGCAGTCGCCGGTATGGACTTAAACAGCTTGATATCCGCAGCCATGAGAACATTGGCTGCCTTTTCGCCACAGCGAGGAGTCAGTAGGATTTTGGCACCGCTGTCCACGATGACCTGAGCCGCTTTGATGCCGGCGCCACCGGTACTTGTTGCAGCTGAATTGTCAATAAATGTAGCTTCATCTTTCTCAGTATCATAAATTAAATAATAAGGTGCGCGACCAAATGATTCACATATATCAGTCTGCATATTTTTTTCATTTACAGGAATCGCTATTTTCATAGTATCGTCCTCCTTGTAACAATTTAACATATTCAATGCTTTTAAAATTGCCTGCTAGGCAAATCAATATCTTAAAACTATTGTGATTTAACTTAAGACAACCGGAGGACTGCTCCGGTTGTATTGCTTGCTAAATGCCTCGCCGCGACCTTAAAGATTCTCTAATTCTGCGTCGATGGCATCTATTCTCTGTTGTAAAAATGATTTCTGTTCATTCAGAAAATCTTTATCGGACTGGGCTGAATCCTGATTCCTAAAGTCACTTCTGCAAAATTTATGTCCGCGGCCCATGCCACGTCCTCGACCAAATCCCATGCCCATGCCACGACCTGGATTGCCGCGTCCTCGACCAAATCCCATGCCCATGCCAAAACCAGCACCAGCAAATTTGGGGGTTTCATCTGTACAACGTCCAAGACCTCTACCGGTTGCTGCGCCAGCTCCCATCGGTCCACTTCCATCTCTTCTAGGCATAATATTCCTCCTTCATATTCGTACATATCTGTACATATTCGTAAAGTTATTTAATTCATTAATTCTGTGACTTATGTTTATGTCATATGTCACTTACAGTTTTATTGTACATGATTAATGTCATATGTCAATAACTTATATGAATTAATTGTAAAATAATAGCCTGACGACTGGCTTTTCTGTCATCAGGCTGAAGTCTTTAGATCTTTTTATTGATCCTATATTTTACTTGCTAAACCATTTTGATCATTAGAGTAAGAAAATTTTATTTAATACAGTTGAAATAGGCCATTGCTTTCTCGTTGTTGACATCAACTTGGGAATAAAACTGATTTAGTTCTGTTTTTAATTCTTGCAATGTGTGAAAAGGTGGCGTAAACCAGCCTTTAGGAGCTAAAATGCGATTGACAACAAAATCCGTGCGATTCATTTCATTTTTGATATAAAGGCAACCACAGAACGTACCTCCCTTTTTTAGGACGCGGGTCGTTTCTTGGAATGCAGCTTTTTTGTCGGGAAAAGCATGAAACCCATTCATCGACAAAACGATGTCGAAGCTTGCGTCTGCAAAGGGCAGACTACCCACATCCCCCTGCACAAACACGACATGGTCCAACCCCGCCCGGGCGAAGCGATGACGAGCCTGTGCCAACATATCCTCTGAGTAATCCAGACAAGTAACTGAGGCATCTGGCAACTGACTGTACTTTGCCACTGTAAAAACCCCTGTGCCCACCGGTACATCTAATAAATGTCCTGAAAAATTAGGAGGGATGGCAGCGAGAACCTGATCAGCAATGCCCCAATCATTTACCCCACCCCAGAAAAATGAGATGTAGAGTTTTGACCACCATTTGCTCTGGGTTAACGTGTCGTCATATATATTCTTGGACGCCGCATAGGCCGCTTTAAGATCTGCTTTCATGGTGCGCCTTCACTCTATTCTTTGTGTGTCTAGGTCTTGTTGGTTGGTTTTATTAAATCAAGAAACAATCCAATAATGAGGTCATCCTTTGGTTAGTTAGCTGTTGTTAACTCAATTATAATTTTTTCTTAGGGAGTCGGCAAATAAATTATTTTTAGATCTCTTTAAAAAATGATTCTCGCAACCGCCGCAACTGCTGCTATAAAAGTATGTTATAGCCATTCATATAAATTAAGTACGCAAGTCACTCAAAATAACAAATCAAGTCGCTCAACGAATTGGGGCTAGGATATCTTGCAGCATAGCATAATTATGTGCGATGCCATCTGCCAACTCGAGGCGAATATCTGTATTTATTAATGACTCAACCCTTTTGATGTAACACTGTAATTCGGCAATTTGGTTACTTAATTTATTAATTCGACGCCCAAATTTCTGGCGCTGAGTCGAATCTACAGCGACATACGCCTTTTCTAATTCTGCTAATTCGGCATTATAGTTTTTTAACTGAATTAACAGATATTGATCACGTAAAATGGGAAGTGTGTTTTTTTGAAAACGATGAATATACATCAGTCCTTTAAAGCTGCCTTTTCTACCACTATCAAACAACCAATAGATAGGGCGCTTGCGATACATTTTTAGATGATCGGCATAGAATTCTCGCAGAAAATAACGTCTGATGGTACGTCTGGCGGCAGCTTCGGACATTTGTTTCTCGGTTAAACCATAAGCTATAAACTGTAAATTCTCTGATAAAGTAGATGTACCGTACACGCTCTCAACCCAATTGATAAATAAACTTGTCAAGTCACCACCTAATTTAGATTGGTCAGAACTGCATATGGGAACAATTGATTGCTTAGATTGATATGACAAATCACTGCCAGTCGGCGGACAGTTATACGCTAGTGTTTGAGAGTCATATTTTGCTGTAAAAACAACTCTGTCTACATTTGTAGGTGATTCCTGGGCTTTGTTATCGTACCTGCCCAAAATACAGCCTACTGCATAGGAAATCAGATTCCGTATGTCGATCTTTAGATCTGCCCGATGCAACGTGATCGCCTGTTCAGACACGGCGGGCTGCAACTCATCTTCTAGTTTATAGATTTGTATAAAATATCGATTGATCGCTTCTTCACAGAGTTGCATACGTTTCCGGCGATCCCGACAGCGTCGCTCCCATATGCCAAAGGCATCCTCAATTCGATCCACAGGCTGGACAAGGGGATGACATTCAAAATGCCAGGACGTCTCCCGCTCTTCCCAGTCCAACCGGGCGATGGCAATGCACTCTTCTACAAGTCGACTGACCTGAGTTTTACCTGATTTTGATTCAATCACTGGCAGACGCGCCACATCGCCAACTTGATAGTTGATCGTAGGGGCAATCAATTGAAGCATCTCAGATGCCACAACAGAATTGCAAAATCCCAGCAAATAATACAGGTTCTCGCCGGCATCATAGAATGACATACCAGCAAAATCTGAGAGATGATGTTCTTTGTACCTAAATGAAGGTCTACCCGAGCTAATAAGGGACCACGTTCCGGCAGGTTTAAATTTTAAATCGTCCGGATAATCTTGGGCATTCCTTCCCTCAGCTTTTGGATTACCAAAAAGGGGGCTTCCGCCCTTTGACCAATCTACGACGTAATCTTCATTGCCAAACCAGCGCCGCTCTCTACCTCCTTTGTTGTATGGAAACCATCTGCAGTTGGAGGCGATTGCCTCGGTCGCCGTATTAGCGTCATAGCAGATCTGATCAGGCTTCACTTCCCACCAGTAGCGTAGAAAACGCCTATTGTCTCCCGTCTGAATACCCGTTCTTACAATGGCATAGTCAGACAGAGGTCTTCCTTTTGCAAAAGCTGCCAACATATCTGGGCTCGCCCAATAAGCGATAGGAACACCTGGAATGGAAGCAAACCCACGCTGATCCGCGACATAGCGATAGCAACATTCAGAACACCTCAAAGCCTCCAATACCTTCTGTTCCTGTACTGCCATACCGCCCTTAAATTCGGATAAGCGAAAGTATATACCCGGTTCTCGAACAACTTCATTTTTCACAACAAAAGTACAAAGAGGTACTGTCGCCACTTTAAACGCCGAATACTCCATCTGAATCAGCGAAGTGATCGTCTTATGTTCAACGATATAGCGTCGCAGCGGTTCATGTCGTTTGATAAACATCCAAACAAGAGGCGTCATGTATGCAGTATAGCCGCCCGGCTCGCAAAACTCCAGATTGCGATAGATAAAGGCACTGAACAAATCAGCTGAGTAGTCCTTATAATGAGTTAATAAATAGGTCTTTAGGTGGACATCAAATTTATTTAAATAAGGTGGATTGGTACAGACGATCGAATACCTTCGGGACAATAGCTCTGCCTGGATGAGCAGTTGCTCAGATCGCGGTCGTTGAAAAAAGTTCTTATGATCTAAAGTCAATTTGGGATTCGTAGGACTGATTTTTAGCAAGGCACCCACTTCTTTAGCATGACGGAAAGCATCTAAAAGTTCATTATGAAAACCATTAACTACATCTGTATGTGCAATAAAGTCTTGCTCCCACCGAACACATCCATGACTGCTCTCTTGCAGCGACACAATATGGGGATGGACGTCCCGTTCTAAAAAATAAGAATCATAGGAGCAAGCAGTCATTGTTAATACAAAGCTGGCGATTTGTACACACCTGTCATCGATGTCAATACCAAATAAGTTGTGTTTGATAATTTCTGCAGCAGCTGCTGCTTCGGAATAGCCCTGCTCCCTGTAGATCGCCATATACACTTTGAAGGCATAAACCAAAATATGACCACAGCCGACGCAGGGATCGAGGAATGTTAATGTCTGAGGACGCAGACCTTCTGTGTTTTTTTCCTCAGAATTATTATGGTCAGCTGTTATAATAGGAGGCACATAAAATTTTAATTGTTCTTCTAGTCGAGAATCCTGTTGATGCTCCAGCCAGTAGCGCCCCAAGGAATTATCTACCATGTACCGCACCACCCATTCCGTCGTGAACACCTGGGTAGCAATGGAGATATCCTCCTTTTTGATCACACCTTTATTTATATTTATGATTTCATCCCGCTTCTGAGCAATAAAATACTGATACAGCCAGCCTATGATTTCGGGTTTTCCTCGCCAACAGCTGTCAGGTATATCTCTGACGAGCCGGTGTACAACGCCATCCCATTGAAAAAGATTTTGAGGTAAAAGTTTTTCCAAATAAAAAGAAACATTGCCAAATAAACAGGGCAGCTTTTGTCTTAAACTGCGACAATATACTAAAAATAAATCTAGATAGAGAGAATGAGTTGGACTATTTTCTTTTAGTCTCTCCGCCTGCTGTCGCTCCAACTCAGGAAGGTCAATGTCAACAACCGTTTTTAGCATGGCAGGTTGAAACCTACCACTGTCATCTGCAAATAACCTATCTATACCCGGTAGAAAGCCGTTAATTTCCATAAAACGCAGAGCAATCACACGACAGAACCATTCGCTGGCCGCCTCTTCGACGAGTGCATCAATTTCTTTTTTTTGCCCAGCGACAGCTAAATGAGTTTCTGTTCTGCTCATCTTCTGAACCTGTTCAGTCAACTGGGTGACCAATTCGGCATGTGCCCAAACGGCAAATTTTTCTATTGCAGCATGATCCATATTTTTACATCTAAAATTATTTCAACCGCTTCATCGGCTCAAGTCAATTTGAATGGGACTAGCCAAACCTATTACTAAATGGCAAAGTTTATTTCAACTCGCTTTATTATAACGGACAAATCTATATTACGGACAATTCGCAAATATTACGCAAAAACAAAAAGTCCGTCATACAACTGGACACGACGGACGGAATTGAAAGTTCACATCAACACAACAAAATAAACAGTACTCATTGAAATAAACTTAGTGCACTACTTAAAATTTTAATTAGTACTTTATATTGTGTTTCCATGCACATAATACTTAATAAGACCCTTTTATAATTATATAGGTATTAAAGTTCTCTTAATTCCGCTAAACTAAGGGCTCTCAAGCGGGGTGTTTTCTTGTATTGATGGTCAACCATGCGAGTTAAAATGTTATCTAACACCTGAACGCCTTCCACAATGTACTTGCCTTTGTTGAGCATGGCACCTTCGGCTCTGCCCGCCATGGCAGCATCGGTAACCTCGGCTCGAGTTGGAATGCCCGTTTTAACCAAGCTGGATAGAATCTCCGTCGCCCATACGACAGGAACTTGTGCCGCTTCACATAGCCAAAGAATTTCTTCCTGAAGTTCGGCAAGACGCATATATCCCGCTTCAACAGCCAAATCACCTCGGGCAATCATAATGCTAAAGGGATTTTTAGCCGCTCCAGCGACAATTATTTCGGGCAAATTATTAGCTCCTTCAACGGTTTCTATTTTTGCCATGATGCCTTTCTTGCGTGCCTGCTCCAATCCAATGCACTCCACTAAATGTTTCTGGAATTTGCGAATGTCAGAAGCATTTCTCACAAAGGAAATGGCTATAATATCTGCATGTTCAGCTACAAACGGCAGATCCCTCAGATCCTTCTCTGTCAAAATAGGAAAGCTTTGATTAGACAAGGGGAAATTTAACCCCTTCTCCGCCCGCAAACGGACACTCCCCTCCGAGAGAATGTGTTTGACTTCAAGCATAACCCCTTCGGGATAAACACCACAGACATAGGTCTCTACCATGCCATCGTCAATTAACACAGCCGCTCCTTCTTTTAAAATTGGAATAATATCAGGAATACTGCTCTGCAGTACAATAGACGCTCCGTAAAAAGGTCTTAACAGTTCTTCGCCTGTCAAAAATATTCGATCTCCAACTCTCACTCGAGGACGCTGAATTGATGTATAAAGGGCTTTGATCCGAGTCTTAGGACCCGCAATGTCCATTAGAATTCTACACGGACAGTCAAGTTCTTGAGAAACCTTCTTGACATTTCGGATCATTTCACCCCAGACTTCTTCATTATCATGAGAACAATTGACGCGAGCCATATTCATGCCCGCTTTAAACAGCCTCTTCAACATCTTTTCACTTGAAGCGACCTCCCTACTCAGAGTAACTAAAATAGCTGTATTCCTATGATCAGGGATTTTATCAAAGAGTTCTAAAGTATTCTTTTGGAGATTGTTCGCCCCTTCATAGAACATTGTCTCTGATACTTCGCTGGGATCATAATTTACCTCGCCGAGTACTGTACCCAGGGTTCTGATGACGGCATCGAGATTTTCTAACGTCTTCGCCTCGGACCGTCCCAATGATGACAGACCATAAGGAGACAAAGAGGCTTGCAGCTCTCTTATATCTCTGCGTCTCAACGCTAAATAATATGCTAGGTTAAGAGCGCTTTCATGATAATTGTCGCGCTCAATATGGAGTTGCCATTTTTGATATGTTTGATCGCCTTCAAGTTTGACTTCATTGCGCAGTGCGACCAAGGCCTTATAGAGTTTTTCATCTTTTAACATGGCAAACCTCCTATAATAAATGGGCGGGCAAATTTATCCTAGCACATTTTTATAAGATTCGTGTTAAAAACCACGCAAAATTCTCAAATAATAAGAAAGTATTCTAGTTTCAATATTATTTATATAAATTTAAATGTGTGTTCATATGCAACAGTTCATTAAGTCCTTTTTTGTTTATATTGTACAATACAGCTTAATCAAACAGATTAACATAGTATATTTTTTACTAAACGTGTATAATAATGGAAATGTTCCCAAGACAATTATTTTTAATTATTTTCGTATGAAATCAATAGAATTTGGCGTTTGAGATTATCTAATAAAAATTAACAAAATTATTGAATTGTATTTTAAAAATCATCGGTAGGAAAGGAGAGGCTATGGAAACCTTACATTTATCATTGAGCGAGCTCAAAAACAGAGAGAAATGGGAAGCTGCGGGATTTAAATTGCCCAACTATGACATCGAGGAAATGAGAAAACGCACGCTAGCCGAGCCGATTTGGATGCACATCGGTGCCGGCAATATTTTTCGCATTTTTCCTTGCCGACTCCATGACGAATTATTAGATCAGGGTGAAGTTGACCGCGGTGTCATTATTCTTCAGACATACGATTCTGAGCGCAAAGATGCTATCTTGCGTCCCTACGACCTACTGTCAACGGCTGTAACTTTAAAAAGTGACGGCAACATCGACTTGAGAGTTGTCGGTTCCATTGCTGAGTCTATCAAATGCGAACCCCAATTCCCCGAAGATTATAAGCTAGCGAACGAATTATTTGCTGCGCCTTCGCTGCAGATTGTCAGTATGACAATAACTGAAAAGGGCTACAACTTGCGGGATTTAGACGGTGAATTTACCGATAAAGTTAAAAAGGAATTTGCCGACCCCGATGGTCCACAATCCAACGCTATGGGCGCACTGGCTCGTTTATTGTACACCCGCTTCCAAAACGGCGCTCATCCCATTGCCTTGCTGAGCATGGACAATTGCTCTCACAATGGAGCCCGTCTAAGAGCTGCAGTTCTCGCTTATGTCGAGGCTTGGTGCAAGTCTGGCAAACTGCCCGAGGCCTTCCTCGAATATGCCAGCGACGAAAGCAACGTCAGCTTCCCTTGGTCCATGATCGACAAAATTACTCCAGCAGCGGATCCTAAAGTGGGTCAAATGCTCCTTGATCGCGGTTACCAAGATGTGGAAATTCGTACTTATGAAGGAAGAAAACTGCAACCCTCTTTTGTCAACGCTGAAGAAACAGAGTACCTCGTAATCGAAGATAACTTCCCCAACGGTCGTCCGGCTTGGGAAAAAGGTGGTGTCTACTTTACGGACAGAGAAACGGTGGACAAAGTTGAAACGATGAAAGTGACCACTTGTCTCAATCCCTTACATACAGCTTTGGCCATTTACGGCTGCCTTTTAGGTTACGACCGCATTTCTCAAGAGATGAAGGACGAGGATCTACTGCACTTGATTAAGCAAATCGGCTACCAAGAAGGTATGCCAGTGGTTGTACACCCAGGCATCATGGATCCCCGCGATTTTCTCGATACATGTATCAATGAGCGCTTCCCCAATCCCTTCATACCCGATATGCCCCAGCGCATTGCCAATGATACTTCCCAGAAATTACCGGTTCGCTTTGGCAAAACATTACAGGCCTATTGTGAAAAATTGCCTGAGCAAATCACATCTTTGACTTATATTCCAGCGGTCTTTGCAGGATGGATTCGCTATCTCATCGGCATTGACGACAACGGTGAGGTTTTCACGCCGTCACCTGATCCTATGTTGGCCACGTTGCAGGAAGAACTGGCTGACCTTGAATTCGGCAAAACTGACAATGTAGCCGACGTTGTCACCCCTCTACTGCGACGGGACAATATTTTTGGCGTCGATCTCGTTGAAGTGGGCTTGGCAGATAAAGTCATCGAAGGCGTAAAGCAAATGATTTCGGGCAAAGGTAATGTGAGGAAATACCTCCAATCACTGGACTGATTTCACGCTTCGCACTATTCAATCCATTCATTTGATCTAAACAACGCTTTCCGCCGGAAGAATGGCAATTAATGATTCGGATCACCACAGCCCCATTGGCAAATCAGATCCCATTAATTAAAAATGGTTCGGCGGCAAGCGAGCATTAGATAAACCAGAAGAACCTCATGCCTAACAGGATGTATTGTATGGCAACTGGGCGCTCTAAAGTGCGCTGAGGCATGACAAGCAATCAAACGAGAAAGACGAGGTAAAATTTATGAAGATGACATTCCGTTGGTACGGCGAAGGAAATGACAGTGTTCCGTTAAAATACATCCGTCAGATTCCTAATTGTTCCGGCATTATGGGTGTACTCGATCAGTATGCAGCAGGTGAGGTTTGGCCTGAAGAGGTCATTGCTGACTATGTCAAACACGTCAACAGCGCAGGACTTGAAGTAGAAGTCATCGAATCTGTCAACGTACACGAAGATATCAAACTCGGCCTCGACACCCGTGACCAATACATTGAAAATTACAACCAAACCATCCGCAACCTGGCTAAACATGGCATCAAAGTCATCGTCTATAACTTTATGCCGGTATTCGACTGGCTACGCACAGACCTCAACCGAGAGATTGAAGAGGACGGTTCCACCTCCCTCTATTACGATGAAAAAGAATTGCAAGGCATGACACCTCAAGAGTTGGTGGCCAAAACAGCCGAGACTTCTGGTGGCTTCACTCTGCCCGGCTGGGAACCCGACCGCCTGGCTGAACTAGACAAGGTTCTCAAACAATATGAATCCGTGGATGCCGAACAACTATTAAAGAACTATAAGTATTTCTTGGAAGGCATCATCCCTACTTGTGAAGAAGTAGGCATCCGCATGGCCGTCCATCCCGATGATCCCGCCTGGCCAATCTTTGGCATTCCCCGCATCGCCCACTCCCAAGAACAATTTGACCGCATCATTGAATTAGTGGACAGCCCGGCCAACAGTCTGTGCCTTTGCACTGGCTCTCTGGGATCCTCACCGGCCAACGACATTCCCAACATCATCCGTCATTTCGCTGCCAAGGATCGCATCGCCTGTGCCCACGTCCGCAATGTCAAATATTTAGGCGAGCGCCGGTTCCGCGAAGCCAGTCACTTGTCAGCCGATGGCGACCTGGATATGTTCGAGATTATGCTTGCTCTATACGAAAATGATTTCCAAGGCTACATTCGACCCGATCACGGTCGCATGATTTGGGACGAACAAGCTCGCGCCGGTTATGGTCTTTACGATCGCGCCCTCGGCATTGCCTATTTGAACGGCATCTGGGAATCCCTCCAAAAAATGAAACCTCGTCAATAAAAGTTCGACGAACGATCAAACGAAATCACTATAGAACAATGCTCTGATATCAAATTTAGAGTTTTAACTTAATCTGGAGGTTTCAAAATGTCCAACAAGCCCTTTATTCACGATGACTTTATCCTACAGTCTGAAACAGCTAAGCGATTCTATCACGACTACGCAGAGAATCTGCCGATTATCGACTTCCACTGCCATCTAGATCCCAAAGAAATCTATGACGACAAGAAGTTCCGCAACCTCGCCGACATCTGGCTCGCTGGAGATCACTACAAATGGCGTGCCCTGCGTGCCAATGCAGTACCCGAAGAATTGGTCAGCGGCGACGGCGACGATCGGGCAAAATTTGATGCCTGGGCAAAAGTTATGCCCTACACAATTGGCAATCCTCTTTATCACTGGTCACATTTAGAGTTGACCCGTTACTTTGGCATTACCGATCTGCTTTCTCCGGCAACGGCGGACAGTATTTGGGATCGAGCCAACGAATTACTAAAACAAGACGACTTTAGCACGCGCAATATGATCCGCCGCTTTAAGGTCGAGTTGATCGGCACCACTGATGACGCTTTGAGTCCATTAGCTGAACATAAAGCTCTAAAAGATGAACCCGACCTCGGCTTTATTGTCTCACCTACTTTCCGTCCCGACCGCTTCCTGCATCCGCAGAAAGCACCTTTCGCTGATGCAGTTTATGAACTTTGTGAAGAACTGGGCATCAATGCAAAAGACATCTCTTTTGCAGATCTCATGGACGCTCTACGCGATCGGATCGATAAATTTGTTGAAAGTGGCTGTCGCATCACAGACCATGGACTGGAAAATTACCACTTCGCTCTAGCCGAAGACAGTGATGTACTCGATGACATGTTGTCTGACTTCTTGGATGGCGAATTGGCTGAGGAAGAAGACTTAGCCATTTGGCAAACCGAATTCCTCCTAGCCTTGACGCCTAAGTATGTTGAACACAACTTGACAATGCAGGTACACTTCGGTGCTATGCGGAATAACAATTCTCGTATGTTCGCTATAACAGGACCCGACGCTGGCTTTGACTCCATCGGCAACTCGGCCGACATCGAGTCATTGTCTTGTCTTCTCGATGCTATGAACAGCGATGACGCACTGCCCCGCACCATCCTTTACAACTTAAACTCTTCGGACAATGCCGCCCTTTGTACTCTGTGCGGAGATTTCAATGACGCTTCAATGAGAGCAAAAGTGTCCTTTGGTGCCGCTTGGTGGTTCCACGATCAAAAAATTGGCATGGAGCGCCATCTGGAAGACCTTAGCGTCCTAGGCTATATGCGTCAATTTCCCGGCATGGTCACAGACTCCCGCAGTTTCTTATCTTATACACGGCATGAATATTTCCGTCGGATTCTTTGCAATACGCTAGGAAAATGGTGGGATGAAGGATTACTTCCTCATGACGAGGAACTTTTAAAAGATACGATCTATGATATGTGCTATGGCAATGCCAAGACCATCATGGGACTGTCTTAAAATGATCCTGTATAGATAAAACTCAATTTTTAAACAAAACTTTGATCAACCAATTTACCCACAACCACCGATTTAAAGTGCTATTTAGATGTCGGTAAAAAGATTAGAAAAGTCAAGTACCTATTTCGCAGAACTTCTATTAATAGATAAGGAGCAACCACTATGTATGAAATGTTAAAAGGTCATGGCATCGTTCCCGTCATAAAATTTGATTCCGCAGATGACGCCCTGCCCTTAGCTGATGCCTTGGCGGCTGGTGGCATCAAAATTATGGAAATAACCTACCGCAGCGAAGCGGCCAGCTCGGCAATCGAACAAGTTGCTAAAGAACGACCAGACATTCTGGTGGGAGCGGGCACTGTTCTGAATCTCGAACAATTAAAGGCGGCGGAGGCAGCCGGTGCCAAATTCATCGTCAGCCCCGGCTTTGACGAAACCATTGTGGTCGAAGGATTAAAACGCAACCTGGTTATGCTCCCAGGATGTGTCACCCCCAGTGAAATTATGGCGGCCATGTCTTTAGGATTAAAAGTCTTAAAGTTCTTCCCTGCCTCGGTTTACGGTGGCATTAAAGCCATTAAATCATTGGCCTCGGTCTTTGGTGGCATCAAATTTATGCCTACAGGCGGTGTCACTGCAGACAATTTAGCCGAATATCTGTCTATCCCACAAATTCAAGCTTGCGGTGGTACTTGGATGGTCAAAGCTAACCTGATCAACGGTGCAGAATTCGAAACAATCACTAAGTTATCTCAGGAAGCAACCGATATCTATCGGAAGATACGCCCCGATGAAACTTAAGCCCTCAATGTCAGTTAAATAATTAAGACTTTGAAATCCAGAAAATATCGACATTCACCTATTAACTAGTTTTTCTCTATATTTGTTCAAAAGTCCTAAATAATTGAATGGCTTATTTGGGCATTGAAATATCATACATAACTCCCTAACCAGTCATCTATCTTTCTGGTGGAGTAAAAAGAAAAGGAGATTGATCCATGGAACTTAATTTAAAAGATGCTTCTGCTTGTCGTTATGATGCAGTTTCCCTCGGTGAAGTTATGCTGCGACTAGATCCCGGCGACAACAGAATCCGCAATGCGCGCCAATTTACTGCTTGGGAAGGTGGCGGTGAGTATAACGTCATCCGTGGTCTGCGCCGCTGTTTTGGTATGAGAACAGCTGTCGTCACCGCTCTGGCTGATAATGATATTGGCTGGCTGATTGAAGACTTCATCCTTCAAGGAGGCGTCGACACAAGGTGGATTCACTGGGAAGAATTTGACGGCATCGGTCGCACCTCCCGCAATGGTTTAAACTTTACAGAACGTGGCTTTGGTGTCCGTGGAGCAAGAGGCATCTCCGACCGCGCCTACACAGCCATCAGCAACTTAAAACCTGGCGACATCGACTGGGAAAAACTCTTCGGCGAATACGGCGTCCGCTGGTTCCACACAGGTGGTATTTGTGCTGCCCTGTCAGCAACCACCGCCGAAGTGGTCATCGAAGCCCTCGAAGTTGCAAAAAAATATGGCACCATTACAAGCTACGACTTAAACTATCGTCCCTCCCTTTGGAATGCCATCGGCGGACAGGAAAAATGTCAGGCTGTCAATAAACGCATCGCTCCTCTGATTGATGTCATGATCGGCAACGAAGAAGACTTCACAGCCTGCCTTGGTTTTGAAATCGAAGGCGCTGATGAGCATCTCAAAGAACTGGATACCGACAGCTACAAAAAGATGTTGCAACTGGCCTCCGAAACATATCCCAACTTTAAGGCCATCGGCAACAGCCTGCGCACCGTTCATACCGCCAGCGACAATGACTGGTCCGGTCTGATCTATTGCGACGGCGTTATCCATAAAGCGAAACAATATGATCATTTGGAAATCTTTGATCGCGTTGGCGGCGGCGACAGCTTCGCCTCTGGCATCATCTATGGCCTCATGACCACCGGTGATCCCGAAATTGCAGTCAACTATGGTGCAGCCCACGGCGCCCTGGCCATGACGACACCTGGTGATACTACAACAGCTCGCAAGAGCGAAGTCGAAGCTCTCATGGGTGGCGGTAGCGCCAGAGTTCAGCGCTAAACAACGATTTGTATCTATCTGTGGCGGTTCTTGCCTTTTGACCGCCACACATTATACAACCAGCCAAGACGTCAAAGGCGTCACAACATTAAGGAGGGAAGTATATTGAAAAAGTATCTTAGATCAATCGCCTTGTGTTTAGCGATGGTTTTAATGTTAGGTCTGACCACATCTTGTGGTGGCGGAGGTACAGATGGTCGCACCATCATCCGCATCGGACATAACCAGTCGGAAAATCACCCGACACACAAAGGATTGACGGCATTCCAAGAGTTTATTAACGAGAAATTAGGCGATCGTTACGACGTTCAGGTCTACCCCAGTGAACTATTAGGATCTCAAACTGATATGGTGCAGCTGACCCAGACCGGCGCGATTGACTTTGTGGTCGCCAGTAACGCGATATTAGAGACATTTAATAAAACCTACGAAATCTTCAACCTGCCCTACTTGTTCGTCTCCACCGAGGCTTACCATCACGTCATGGACGACCCTGATATCGTCGGACCCATCTTCTCAGCTACAAAAGAATCTGGCTTTTACGGTTGTACATGGATTGACGCGGGTACCCGAAATTTCTATACAAAAGATACACCGATCAACTCACCGGACGACTTAAAAGGATTAAAGATTCGTGTTCAACAATCCCCCACCAACGTTATGATGATGGATCTGTTGGGTGGATCTGCCTCTCCGATGGGCTTTGGTGAGGTGTACACCTCGCTCCAGGCTGGCATCATCGATGGCGCAGAAAATAACGAGATGGCCCTCGTCGACAACGGTCACGGTGAAGTCTGTAAATTCTATTCCTATGATATGCACCAAATGGTCCCCGATATTCTGCTCGTCAATGCAGAGTTCCTCGATAATCTTCCCGCTGATGAGCGAGCGATCTTTGAAGAAGGATTTAAAATCGTCAATCAAGTGGAACGTGAAGCCTGGGTAGACGCGGTGGCAGAGGCGAAAGACTACGCTGAAAACGTACAGAAAGTCGAATTCCTCTATCCCGATCCTGCCGCCTTCCAAGAAAAATGTCTACCACTCCATCAGACCGTCTTGGACAACAACCCTGCTCTACAGCCCGTCTATGACGCCATCATGGAGTACAACAAAGAGTACCCACCGCAAACAGATGCGGCGGAATAAGCGGAAGGATGTGTGGTAATGAATAAATTGAAAAAAGCGCTCAACACCTTGTTGGGGATTTTAGCAGGCGGTTCACTTGCCCTAATGACCATTTTGGTCACATACCAAGTCATAACTCGGTATATCTTTCAGAATCCCGCAACCTGGACAGAGGAGCTGGTCTCGTATATGTTTGCTTGGTCGTCGCTACTCGGCGCTTCCTACGTCTTTGGCGAACGCGGCCACATGAATATTCCGGTAGTTGTACAGAAGTTTAAACCCAGCGGTCAGAAGGTGATAGGCATTATTGGAGAAATCATCTTAATTTTCTTCTCCCTCGTCATTATGATCTATGGCGGTATCCGCATCACCAACTTAACGATGGGACAGATGACCTCATCTCTGGGTACACCGGTCGGCACATTCTACACAGTCATGCCTGTAGCGGGTGTCTTGAACATACTGTACGCAATCATGAACATCATCGACATTGCGAAAGACAAAGTCGATCCGTTCCCCGAAGACGCATAAGAAGGAGGCAGCATTAATGGCTACACAAGCATTATTAGTTATTGTAATAGTCTTAGTTGTGCTGTTGGTAATGGGCGTGCCCGTATCACTTTCGATCGGCATCGCTGCCCTAACAGCTATTTTACAAACCGTGCCGCTAAATGTCGCCGTGTTGACGGGTGCGCAACGTACGTTCGTCGGTATGTCGACCTTTACTCTAACGGCCATTCCATTCTTTATATTAGCGGGTAACATAATGAACCAAGGCGGTATAGCGAAACGACTTGTTGACTTTGTTATGGCACTCCTCGGCAAGTTACCCGGTGCCCTGCTCGTCACCAACGTCGGAGCCAATGCCTTATTCGGTGCTATCTCCGGATCGGCTTCCGCTGCAGCAGCTGCTGTCGGCAGCATGGTTCGCGAAGGTGAAGAAGAACAGGGATACGACAAACACCTTAGTGCAGCAACCAACGCGGCATCGGCGCCTTCCGGTCTGTTGATCCCACCGAGCAACGCCTTAATCACCTACTCTCTGGTCTCCGGTGGAACCAGCGTTGCGGCCCTCTTTATGGCTGGCTATCTTCCCGGTCTGCTGTGGGCAGTTATGTGTATCATCGTTGCTATAGCTATGGCGAAAAAATTCGGCTACAAAGGCACCGAAGGTAAATTCAGTTGGAAAGTGTTAGGCAAAGCAACCTTAAGAGCCATCCCTTCACTTTCACTCATCATCGTTGTCATCGGCGGAATTATCGGCGGTGTCTTTACCGCTACCGAGGGCTCGGCTATCGCCGTGGTCTATTCGTTAATTCTAGCCATTGCCTACCGCAGCATTAACTTAAAGAGTCTCTGGAAAATCATCGTTGATAGCGCCAAAATGAGCGGCATGGTTGTATTCCTTATTGGTGTTTCCAACATCCTGAGCTGGGTTATGGCCTTTACAGGAATCCCCCAAGCCGTCGCCAAAGGGATTATGGGCATTTCGGAAAGCAAAATTATAATTCTCTTAATCATGAACTTGATCCTACTGGTGGCCGGTACATTTATGGACGTTACACCTGCGATTTTGATCTTTACACCGATTTTCCTGCCTATTGTTAGGGAATTTGGCATGCATCCCGTCCACTTCGGCTTGCTTCTGGTCTACAACCTCTGTATCGGAAACGTCACCCCACCCGTCGGCAACACCTTATTTGTCGGCATCAAGGTTGGCAACAGTACACTGCAGCGGGTCATGCCCTATATGGTGAGGTACTATGTGGCAATCATCATAGGCTTATTCTTAGTCACATACATACCATGGATTTCGATGAGCTTGCCCATGTCTGCGGGTCTAGTCAACTAAATCATCTCAACGTGCTATTTTATCTGCGATAGCACTTACAATTAAAATTCAATGCGGGCATGTAAACGCCACTCCATATGCAAGCGAATTGAGTTTGCCCGCCATCTCCCCCCGAAGACTGTGTCCACCTTAGTCTTCGGGGGTCGTTTTATCGGTACTAAATGCTTTACTATAAATGAAAATACAAGAAAAAAGGATTAAAACACAAAGATATGTTTGATGCCCTGTGCCTGGAGCGCGTTATCAAATGCATGTTTGAAATCTGTCAGATCATAAGTGTGAGTAACCAAGGCCTCTACCTTCACTAATCCATGACTTATAAACTCCAACACCCTGCGATACTGCTGAAGACTGGAACGAGTGGACCCCGTTACGATGAGCTCACGATAATGGATCAAATTGGTATCCAAGGGCACCGGTTGCAGGTGTTTAGGCACACCGCCAAAGAAATTAATCCGACCGCCATAATTCATCAGCTCCAGGACACCGGTCTGGGCTTGAGGAGACGGATTTGCCGTTACTGCAATGTCAAGACCTCTTCCTTCCGTCTTTTTATTAATAAAACTTTTTAGGTGATCGCCGCTATATATCTCTACCGATGGCATTATAGTTTTACAGATACTCAGGCGCTCAGCGGATAGATCGGTCACGATTACAATGGCGCCCGCCATGTCAAGCAGCATGGCGTGCATGATGCCGATTGGTCCTGCTCCCACAACCAGGGCAAATTCCCCTGGTTTAACATTACATTTAAGAAAACCATTGTAGACACACGACAAAGGCTCAGCAATGGCGGCTTCAGCAAAACTAACACCCTCCGGTATAATAGCGACATTCCCTTTTTTTACAGCATCCTCTGGGATAACGACGTATTCGGCAAATGCACCCGGAAGATTAATGCCAAAAGCTCGATAATCATTGCAAAGATGCTGTTGTCCACCAATACAGCGAGCACAGACACCGCAGCCAATGTTGGGCTGCAGGCAGACGCCCATGCCTACTTTGTAGATTTCCACTTGAGCACCTACTTCTTCGATAATCCCCGCAAATTCATGCCCTAGAGTAAGAGGATGATTGGCAGTTGCACCGGCAGCACCATTTTTAAACATACGCACATCGGTGCCGCACAGGGCAGCAGCCTTCACTCGCACGAGAATTTCATCAGCTTGAATCGTTGGCTTAGGTAGTTCAACCAGACGCAAATCTTCTTTATCAAACAATTGTATTGCCTTCATGCTTGCACCTTTCCTCTCAGCTTGTTCATGTGTGCCTTCACACCGTCGTAACTCACAGTAAACTCCATTTTCGACTATCCTAAATCTTTAATATTTTACCAAGGAACAGCCTGGTGGTCATTTCTTATTTACAAACTTAACTCAGAATCGTAAACATCTTGCATTTACATTTACTTTATATCTGTGTTATTTTATTCTTTAATCTTAATTTTGAAGATAAAAGTGTCTCATCTAAATAATTTCTAAGCCAATTTAAGAGGTAAAAATGAATATTAAAGTTTTTAAAGATTATGATGAAGCAAGTTTTTATTGCGCCGATCTGGTTGCTTCGACGATCAACAAAAACTCACATCCCATTTTAGGTCTTGCTACCGGATCCTCACCCCTAGGTGTTTACCAAGAAATTATCCGCAGATATCAAAAGAAGCAATTGGATCTTGCCAACGTGACCACATTCAATCTGGACGAATATGTCGGTCTGCCACGCACTCATGAACAGAGTTACAATTATTTTATGAGAAAAAATTTCTTTGATCATGTAAATATCAAAGAGGAAAATATAAATTTACCTGACGGACTGGCCGAAGATTTGCAGGAGGAATGCCGTCAATATTCACAAAAACTCCTTGCTATGGGTGGCACAGATATTCAAATCTTGGGAATCGGTACCAAAGGTCACATCGCCTTCAACGAAGCCAATTCCAAGCTACAGGCCCACTGCCATGTCGAAATACTAGACCAATGTACCGTTATGGACAACTCTCGTTTTTTCAAGTGCAAAGAAGACGTCCCCCTGTCGGCAATTACCTTGGGCATGATGGAAATTTTTTGCAGCAAAAAAATTGTCATCTTGGCATTCGGTCGCTCTAAAGCTAAAGCCATCGCTTCCTTTAATGACGACCAGATTACCACCGAAGTCCCCGTCACCTTTATGAAGACCCATCCAGATGCCACACTAATCCTCGATCAGGAAGCTGCCGCCGAACTTAACGTAGTCTAATTTTTTATAATAATTAGTCATATCATCTTGAAAGTCTTGTCTACGTCTGTCGTGCCTAATCTGCCCTAAAAGTATATAAAAGTGGCGTTGCACTTAAAGAGTCACGCCGCCCCTCAAAAAAGGGGCGGCGTGACTCTTTCTTCCTCTATTAGCTAAAGCTACAACTGTAGCTAGTTTTATTATCAAATATTGCCCGCAGGAATGTCAACCAACACAATTGTGTCACGAGCTTCTATTTGACGTTTGACCTCAGGGTTGAGATTATTGTCTGTTATCAAATAATCAATTTCGGAAAAATCTGCAAAAGAGACCATTGCTGTCACATTTAGCTTAGAGCTGTCACTAAGTACCGCTGTCGTTTTAGCTCTGCGAATCAAACTTCGCTTGACCTGAGCCATCTCAACAACCGGCGTCATAAACCCTTTTTCCAAACTGAATCCATTGGCACCCAAGAATGCGATATCAATATTGTACTGATTGATATCATTTACCGTCTTGCTGCCATATGTACAATAAAATCCATGCCGTACATTGCCACCAACCAATATGGTCTCAACTTTTGAATCTTGTTCAAAGCTGGCAGCGATCTGAAAATCATTGGTAATAATCGTGAGCGGCGTGTCATCTGTAATAAGCTCGGCAAGAGCCAAAGTCGTTGTTCCCGTATCCAAACCTATTACGCTGTGCGGGGCAATCAATGAAAGTGCCTGCTGAGCAATTCTTTTTTTCTCATCTGTGAAATACAGTTCTTTTTGACGCGTTCTCAACTCAACCGTGGAACTATTTCGGGCAATTGCACCGCCATGTTTGCGATCAAGCAACTCCAGTGATTCCAGTTTAATGAGATCATTGCGAATCGTGGATGTTGACATCCCCAGAATAGACGCTAGTTCCTTTACAGTGATACTGCCGCGTTCGTTTACTAATCTAACGATTTCCTGCCATCTTGTGCCGACAAACATAGTTTTCTCCCGTATAATATCCAAACTTTTTTATCAATTTAATTAAGATCTGAAAATCGTAGGTGCACTTGCTGTTAAAACCTCCTCTTTATTATGGAAAATTATTTTTAACAGAATTATAACAGCTAAATCATTGCTCTTTTCAGGTTTTATTATTTTATTGAATTCTTGGTAAAGAACGTAAAGTTTTTCAACAGTTTACCAATAAATTAAGTAAGTTTTTTGAATAGACCAGGATCAATGTATAAAATTTTTAAACCATTTTTCTTAAATAGACGAAGTTTTTAATTCAATGGCCCTACAATCTTCACGAATTGAATCACTATTTGTTCAAACATTTGTAGTGAACCTGTCACAATCCTGTAAATATCCGCGCTGAAAAGTAGTATTGAGATCTTCAAAGTTATATACTAGTAACATATGTTGGTTGAACGGAGGCAAGAACATGAGTCGAAAATATGTCACTTTTTTTGCAACTATTTTATCGCTACTGTTTAGTTTTTCCTTTGTAACGTCGGGAGTCCATGCCGACGAAAATATCGTTATAGATGCAGACCACTTTCCCGATGAAACGTTTCGCAAATTTGTCATATCTTTTGATAAAAATAAAGATGGACAACTGTCAGATTCCGAGCGCGAAGCGGTCACCGAAATTGATTTGCAAAACGAATCGATCAGTGACCTAACCGGTCTGGAATATTTTACAAAATTAACTCAACTCAATTGTCGCGACAATCAATTAGAGGTTCTCAATGTCAGCCAAAATAAGGCCTTGACCGAACTAGATTGTGGTCTAAATAATCTACAGACCCTAGACGTTCGTGCTAACGCATTACTGGAAGAACTTTACTGCGATGGCAATCAACTAGCGTCTCTGGACGTCAAGACTAACCTCGCTTTAACCACTTTAAACTGTGCAGACAATCAGCTGAAAGATTTGGATCTCAGTCAAAATATCGATTTGAAACACCTCGACTCCGGGACAAACGGATTAAAAACGCTCAGTTTAAATAAAAATATAGCCCTTGAATCTTTAAATATAAAAAATAATAATCTGCAAGTGTTAGACATCTCTCAACTGTCAAAGTTGACCGACTTGGATTGCAGCGACAACGGGTTGGTCACTTTGTCTTTGGAAAAAAACCCGGATTTAAAGACCCTTTATTGTTCTAACAATTTGTTAACCGCACTAGATTTAAGCGATAAAAAAGAATTGGTGGAACTTGATTTTTCCAACAATCGTATCAGTTCCCTCAATTTAAATACCAAGCGCCCCTTAACTAGGTTAAATGGCATTGATAATGAATACAATGTCCTCATCGGCGTCAGCCAAGAGTTGGATCCGGCAAGATTGCCCGGACAATTTGATGTTACTAAAACAAGTCAATGGGTCGGTGCCAAACTTGATGGTAATATTATTCGAATAGATGATGATGCTGAGATCGTGACCTATCGCTACGACTTGGGACAGCATCAGACCTTGCCATTTAAATTAACCGTGTCTTATAAAGAACGGGTCACCGTGTCATTCGATACCGATGGAGGTAACCTCGTTGAACCCATTGTCGTCGACCGTGGCACTCCTGTGACAGAGCCACCTGTGCCCGAAAAATTCGGCTACACATTTAAGTGTTGGCAGCTTGGCAAGCTACCTTATAAATTTGAAAATAATGTCAATAAGGACATAACATTGCAGGCTATTTGGACAATTAATCGCTATGCGGTAACTTTTGATTCAATGGGTGGCAGCTTGGTATTTCCCTCGCTGCAGAATCACGGCACTTATGTGCTTGAACCTATGCCTCCGTATAGAGAAGGCTATACTTTTGTCGAATGGCAACTGGACGGCGAGCCCTATGACTTTAGACAACCAATTTCCGGCAATGTGGGACTTACTGCGATCTGGGAAATCAATCAATACGAGGTCGAGTTTGATTCTGCTGACGGCACGCCTGTCACATCCGAAACAGTGAACTATAATTCCACTGTCGCCGAACCTGAAGCGCCTTCTAAAGAAGGCTACACATTTAAGGAATGGCAATACAAAGGCAAAGCCTACTACTTCGAACAACCGGTGACAGAGGATTTACAACTGCAAGCAGTCTGGGAAATCGATCAATTTAACGTCATATTCAACACCGACGGTGGCAGCGAGATCGATTCAGATATCGTCAATTACAATGAAACCATTTGCGAACCTAAAGTACCAGTCAAAGAAGGCTATACCTTTGTCGAATGGCAACTAGACGGCGACCCCTATGACTTTGAGCAACCCGTGACGAAGGATCTTCAATTGCAAGCAATTTGGAAAGAGAATTTGGTCAAAGCTGTTAACCAACGGGATCATTCCTCAATAATAATACCGACTGAGCCTTCCGCTGAAAGTACCGACAATAGAAAAGATCATGAAACCGGCGACCGGATCGGCAATAAAAAGACCGCTGACCGCAGCAGCCAAAGCACTGGTCGTTCAGCAATCAAAAACGCACCTGGTCAAACCCAACCCATTATTAAGCAAGTTACCGTAACTTTCGACAGCAATGGCGGCAGCTCGATTGCCCCTTTGACCGTAGAGATTGGAACTCAAGTTATAGTGCCCCAGCCCCCTACTAAAGAAAATGCTGAATTCCAGGGTTGGTATTTTAATGGCAAGCCTTTTGATCTGGGACAACCTATCAATCAAGACATCCTCTTAACTGCCCGTTGGAGCACCGACGATGAGTTCTGGGTAACCTCTGTCAGTTCGATAGCAGCCGTACCAACTGCTCCGCTCCAACTGACTGCTGAACCAGAGCCAATCTCCGGCGATCGCACCGCTTCTACTGATGCTCCTACCTTGACATCCTCTGTTCAACCAACAGAGATCACCACAACAACCAATACAACCTCAGTCACAGAAACAACAACCTCAACTGAGTCTGAACCGTCAACTGAAGCATCGGAATCTCTCACTGAATCCCCTATTGCTTCCACGGAGCCTAGCGATCCACCTACAGATCCCTCCATTTTAAAGGGAGATGGAGAAGCACCGATTAATGCAAATACTAATTTAAGAGAAGGATCCCTGCGCATCTTGCCCCAGACAGGTCAAGGATATGCCGCCATGATCGTTGCTATTATTTTATTGATCATCGCCGTGGTCTTGTTCGTAATCAGATCCATCTTTAAGAAAAAGAAATAATAGTCTAAAAAATAAATAGATGACCCGCTCCAGATTGGAGCGGGTCTTTCTTGTCTAAAAATATGATAAATCAGAAGGCACAGAAACTGATTGTTCCTTTTCTATTCTTTCCCAAATCTATCTCGTGATCTCCTAGAATGTTTCTGTCACCAAAATAACTAATTGGTCGATTTCAAATTCCAACGCGACAATTTAATTTCTATTTTCGTCTGCTGTAAAACTTGCAGCGAGCATACCTGGCAAAGGAATGACCCACTAGACAGTAAAACACCTCAACTCGGCGCAGTTGGCGGCCATTTTTAAAACTAAAGATCAATTATCTTTTATAGACTTGCTAGTTTACTTGAGGATCGACCACATTTCTGCCTTCGCTGACCAATAGAACATTGTCACCGATGGCGGCAATTAAAGCGGCACTGGTTTCTTCCTCAACAGAAATATGGCGGAAATTATCAACTTTTTTAAATTGCCACAACCCCACGGGATTTTGTTCCGCAGTTAACGCAGAAGGTCCCACCGTTACATCGTAAGCGAATATAGCCTGGTCTTCATCATCATCGTCATCATCGTCTTCATAAAGGTCATCGTCCGTCTCAAAGTGCTGATATACCGTGAAACGATAGTCTCCACCTGCCTGTGATTCCCACAAAAATGGTTCGTCAATGTAAAGATTAACCCCCGGCAGAAATTGATCTGAGCGCGGTTGCGATAGATAGACAGGCGAACCCTCGCTCTTATACTGATAAGTGTCGATCAGCGTCTCTCTGTCCAAAGGTTGGCTTAAAAGACTGTTGACTCTAGATAATTGGGTGTCCAGTTCATAGATCCCCACGATTCCTTCAGGCAAATTACTGAAAGCAGCTCTATATTCTGTCTCTGCCTCCGGACTCATCGCCCCCAGAGTTCCCGGTTCGTCCGGCTCTGTTGTCCACCACATCATAAAATAGGGCAACCCTTGACCTTTATATAATGATTGTTCGTGTTCATAGATATGTTCTTTATAATACTTTGCTGCACACCATAATCCACCGCGCAACTCCATGACTTTAGCAAAGTCTTCCGGAGATACGTCACCCAGTTGAATACTATTGTCAACAGTAGCTGATTCAGGTGATTCAACACTGTCTGGCAAAGAGTTTACTGTTGTTTCCGTGACCTCGCTTCCACCTTGTGTCTCTGGAGATATTTCTGCGGATGCGGTTGCAACTACAGTTGTCTCAACTTGAGATGTCGTAGGCTCCATATCGCTGTTCTCTCCGGTCTCGGTCGGTTGGTTATTGCTACAACCCACAAGACCGGCAGCCAACAAACAACTTGCGACTAAACTACTAAGCAACCGTTTCCATCTTATTTTCATACCATCACCTCTAAATAAATCATTAAGTATTCGCATACCACTTACAGTATCACACTTGATACTTTTATTTTTATTACTTTGTAGCAATCCGTCTAAATTGTCTTTCTCAACAAAGTGCTCCATGAATGCCTCATTTATATCGCTGATAAATTGCGACGAATAGAATTTTTTATTTTACAAAAAAGAAAATAAGCATATAATAATTGTAATTTCTACACAAATGTTAATTTTTAGTAAATTAAGCTTGACCATTTAAATTTCAGACTCATAGACGTATTCCCTTGAGGACACATCGCACATCCATACTTCGGAGTTAAATATGTTAAATAGATATCGCTCATTGGCTGCATTACTAAGTATTTTATGTTGTTTTTCTTTTGCAACAAGTCTTGTTGAAGCAACCGAAGTCAACTCAGATGCCACCACAGCAGCAGAAAGTAGCAACCCAACGACAGACCCATCACTGATCCAAACTTCTGACCACACCGAGGTCTCGACAACGATCGAGTCATCAACTGCCGTCAGTGAGTTTCAGACTTTTGAAAACTCAACAACCACTGAGTCAACTAGTACGGTTGTGCAAGAAGGTCTTCCTATCGACGAAAACAATTTCCCTGATCCGGAATTCCGCGCTTACATAAAAAAATATTTTGACAACGACAAGAATGATTATCTCTCCGACAGCGAAAGACTTGCAGTTAAAAATATAAAGGTCTCCGAAAGTTTTTATAATGCCGAAGATCTGATCACTAATTTTAAAGGGCTGGAACACTTCCCTTCCCTGGAGACCTTCAATTGCTCATACAACGAAGTCGCCACCCTCGACCTCAGCCAGAATCCCGCATTAACCACATTAATCTGTAACGAAAATATATTAACCTCATTGACGGTCAGCAATAACCCCAACTTAAAAATTTTAGAATGTGCCAATAATCAGTTGACTGAACTAAATATCAGCAACAATAGTCAGCTGACCGAACTTCAATGCTATAACAACCAACTCACCACATTGGATCTTACTAATAATCCAAATCTTACAAGGGTGGATTGCTATTACAACCAATTAACAACCCTCGCCCTCGACAATTTATCTGTATTGAATAGATTGGCCTGTTCACACAATAAACTCACCGCTCTCGATCTCAGCGACACAACCAACCTTGTCACACTGGATTGCGACTCTAATCTTTTGACTAATTTAATCCTTGATTCTCTGGCTAGCCTTACTTGGCTTAGTTGCGCTCACAACAATTTAAGCGAATTAGACGTGACTTCAAACATAACTCTGGAAGAACTCTATTGTTCCGGCAATGATTTGCAACAATTAAATTTAGCTAATAACGCTTCACTTGTCTATCTCTCCTGTGAAAGAAACAATTTAACCAGCCTTGACCTCACCCCTCTCGCTAACCTCACTTGGGTCAGCTGCGCCCAGAATAATATTGCCGCACTTGACCTCAGCCAAAATATCCAGCTCTCATGGTTGAACTGTTCTCAAAACAAGCTAGAACAGCTCGAACTGACTACTAATACCGCTTTATCGGGCATTGAGTGCGATAACAATAGGCTGACCAGCCTAGATCTGAATCCTACAACTTGTGGCTGGTTAAAATGTCAGAACAATCAATACGAGATTAGCATAGAAGAAAACAGGACGTTCGATCTCTCCACTTTGCCCGGTCAATTTGATCCGAACAAGACCTCCGCTTGGATTGGGGGGAGCATTGAAGGCAACTGGTTGACGGTAGATCCAACGGTTAGAACTGTTCAATATACATACGACATCGGCAAAAATAAGTCCGCCGATTTTGCCCTTTCTATCATTCCAGATGAACCAATTCAGCTGATTGTTGCCATCGACGCCGAACATTTTCCCGATACTAACTTCCGCACCTATGTGGTCGAAAATTTTGATGTCGACTCCGACGGCTATTTATCGGATGTTGAAATCAACTCGGTCCAGGAAGTGTCAGTGCCCAATGCAAATATATCCTCTTTACAAGGCATCGAGTATTTTACTTCGTTAAAATCCCTTGACTGTTCTGACAATCAATTGACAACCTTGGATTTAAATCTTAACACGGCTTTAGAAACCTTAAATTGTTCCGCCAACAACCTCACTTCCCTTGATTTGTCCAATCAAGGAAGCGAGCTTGCTTTACTTTGTGAAAACAACTCCTATAGGATGGAAAGCGATTACGAGGGGGTATTTGACCTCCTCCAACTGCCCGGCTCATTTGATCCCGATAAAGCTTCTAATTGGACCGGGGGCACTGTGGACGGCTCAACCTTGGTCTTCGATCCCGATGTGGTTGAAGTCACATTCGATTATGCCGTCTCTCCCCATCACACCGCTGTATTTCAATTAGAAAATCTAACCGTAGTCATCACTTATATAACCGTCAGCTTTGACTGCGATGGCGGCAGCCCGGTAACTGATCAAGTCTTTGCCAGGGGATTGTCGGCTCAAGTTCCTACTCCACCCACTAAGACAGGTTATATTTTCAAAGAATGGCAGTACAACGGCTTGCCCTTCGACTTCTCAACCCCAGTCTTCGAGTCGATCGAATTAAAAGCGGTATGGGATATAGAGCCGCCTCTCCCAGTCGTACAAGATATACAGGTGCGCGCCCTTGCGTCTCACACGGTTGACCTAACTTGGCAAGATGTCACCTCCGAGAACTCTAGCGATGGCTCAGCAATACCCATCGACGGCTACCTTGTCTATCGCAAAAACAAAGATGAACCTTTAACACTATGTGCTGCGGTGAAAGAACCTTATTGTCTGGATGAAAATGCCTCCGTCGACGAAGCTAATTTTTATTTCATTTTTACATACCGAAAGCGTTCCGACGGCTCCCTTCAAATCAGTCAACCCAGCTCCTATGTCTACTGCATTCCAACGTCAAGGGATACTATAAAAACAGTTCAAAACGTGCAGGCCAGAGCTGTTGGCTTGAATTCTGTCCATCTTTCGTGGGACTCCGTAGACAACGTGGACGGTTATATGATCTTCCGCAAACTGGCCAACGGCGAACTGGAATATGTTTACCTTACACCCAACACCCGCTTCACCGACCTGCAAGCTTACCGAGATCAATATAACTTCTATTTTATCTTTGGTTATCGCACTTCTTGGGGCGGCAAGCATATCACTGCCTCCCCCAGCCACTATGTTTATGCCCGACCGGGACTGGCGGATGTGAAGCATTTAACAGCCGCTCAGAAAAACAACCGTGTTGTGTTGACATGGCAGAGTGTGCCCTTTGCCGACGGATACGTAATTTACCGCAAAGAGGATGGACAGACAACTCTAGACTATATGTACATGATTGATGCAAATCACACCCGCTGGACGGATGTTAACCCCATCCGCGGGAAAGTGAATTATTACTTCGTCACTCCTTATTTCAAAGAAGGTGACACGATGCATATCAAACCCGTTAAACCCTACACATATTCTATAGTTCCAAAATAATATAACTCTATCGACGACCTATATCCTTAAATAGTTCCCCTCATTAGGACCGTGAAAATCACCTACCCAATGAGGGGATTTGTAATAAAAACAAACATTATTTCGCATAGTTCTGCCCGACTAACGGACGTGACCCGTTGAAAAATACTTATAGGATGTAACGACAAACATAAATTAATCATTGTATTCGTACTTTAAGAACAAAGTCGGATCTAACACAAATTTAATTTGACAAGAATGACCGCCTACCTACTATATAACTAAATGAGCAAAGCAGTTTTTTAGATTAATATGAGGTAGGCCATGAAAAAGAAACCCATTGTAGTCACCACATTGTTAATGGCGGTGATTTATTGTTTAACACTGACAACCCCTATTTTTGCAACTACAGATCCCAATCCTGTGAGTGAAATAACTGACACTGACGAAATAACCCAGGAAGAGCGAGAGCTATCACCTCTCAATAACTGGATCGAAGGCACAGACCCCACAGCTCCCACAGATTCCATCGAATCAATTGAGCAAGACAACAAATTGTTTTTTGAGAGTATGGATGCAGTCGATAGCAATGCCACTGTTTCAACCAGTGAAGTTGTTTCTACCCAAACGATGTTAGAGGAACTTCTTCCTCAAGATGCAACAGTCAAAAAATCCACTGGAGAGTCCGAAGCAAGCGTTGAGGATCGAGCCGCTCACGAACCTCTGGCAACCACTGCCCAAACAGATAGCGGAATTCCCATTGACGAAACTCATTTTCCAGATCTCAATTTCCGCGAGTATTTAAAAAATAAGTATGACAGCAATGCTGACGCTGTACTCTCCGAAAGAGAAATTGCTGACGTGCTGATAATAAATACCGAAATAGAGTCTAACGATTCCTTCCTCTTAAATATCCAAGATTGGCAGGGCATTGAATATTTAAAAAATTTAGAACATCTTGCACTTAATAATGATTGTGTAATAACAAACTTGGATGTCAGTCAAAACAAGGCTTTAGAAGACTTATATTTAGGTGAATCCCTTACCTTAAAAATCACAAGTCTTGATGTCAGCAAAAATAACAATTTAATTAACTTCTTTTGTTCGGGATATTTTTTTAATAAGGTAAACTTTGGTGCCAATCCCACAATTAAAAGACTAGGCATCGAAAGTGTAGGGAAAACAAAATTCGATTTGAGTAAATTTAAAAATTTAGACAGCTTCGCTTGTATTGATGCTGAGTATAAGTACTTATCATTGCGTGATAATCCAAATCTTGAAAACCTTGTTATTTACTATGATAACGAGTTATCACAAAAAATCGAAACCCTCGATATCAGTCAAAATATTAATTTAAAATATTTGGTATGTCTTTCTTGCCATCTGCCCTCCCTCGATATCAGCAACAATCCAAACTTAGAGGTTCTATATTGTGACGATAATCAATTATCGACCCTTGATTTAAGTAATAATCTTAACTTAAAGGAACTTGTTTGTAGCAACAATCAATTGACAACTCTCGATATTAGCAATAATTCAAATCTAGAGATGTTATATTGTGAAAATAATGTATTGACTTCTCTGGATCTCTCCAACCATTCTAACTTGCAGTCTCTAACTTGCCATAATAATCAATTGACATCCCTCGATATTAGTAAAACAGCAATTCAAAATTGGGCTTACGTAGAACCCAACCAACTTCGGGTGCAGCCCAACCGCAATGGCAACTTTGATCTCTCCACATTACCAGGTAACTTTGACGTCACAAAGGTCTCTAACTGGGAAGGTGGCACCCTATCAGGCCATATCTTAACACCTGATCCGACTGCTGATGCGGTGACTTACACTTATGACATTGGAAAAGGATTGTCAGCAAACTTTAGTTTGGTCATAAGGCAAGATCCCGTCACCAACGTCACCGCACGGCCTCTGGCTGCCAACACGGTGGATCTGGCTTGGGATGAAAGCCCAGGTGTAGACGGTTATTTGATTTTTCGAAAAATCGACAGAGGTCAATTAGAATATGTCTATATGGTGGACGAACCCTACTATGTGGATCGCAATGCTAAGAACGACACATGGAATTATTACTTTATTTTCTCGTATATTCAAAGACAGGATGGTTCTTGGTTAATCAGTCCGGCCAGCCAATATGCTTATGCCAAGCCCCTGTCTGACGACAAAATACCTCAAGTGCAAAATCTCAAAGCCACTCCTTTGGGGCTCCACACCGTTCACTTAAAGTGGACTCCCGTCAAAGATGTGGACGGCTATGCCATTTTCCGCAAAACTGCCACAGGCAAGCTGGAATACGTCTATGTCACGCCGAACAGTTCCTATACCGACACCAATGCTATATCAGATGAGTACAACTTTTACTTTGTATTCGCTTATCGACGAGCAAAGAGCGGTCAACTTGTCCTAGGGGCAGTCAGCCAATACGCCTATGCCAAGCCCAGCTTGCCCGACGTCACCAGATTGAGAACGAACCTCGGCGACCGGGGTGTAACCGTGCGTTGGAATCGGGTCACAGAAGCCGATGGCTACGTGATCTACCGCAAGGTCGACGGTGAGAAAAACCTGACCTATATGTATACAGTTGGTAAAGACCGCCAGCACTGGACAGACCTCAACCCTGCCCGTGGCAGCGTCAACTTCTACTTCGTTACCCCTTATGTCAAAATTAATGGCAAGATGATCATTAATCCTGTGAAACCATACACATATGCCGTAGTACCTGAGTGATAGAACAAAATAAGAGGTTGTACTGTCATTCAATACAAATGTCAAACAAAAGTCTTTACTTTACTTATAAGTATATGTAGATGAGCAATGCATAGAAAAAGCTACTGGAACAACTTGAACCAGTAGCTTTTATAATTTGATTAGACTATTTTCGCAAGAAACTGTAGGTCTTTAGATCAACCTCGCCTAGGCGAAAAAGATCGTTCCATACCCTATTCTTTCCCTGCTGCACCGCTAAAAATAATACCAATATCGCCACTCGACGTATTGACAGACCAGCCTGCCGCTTCTTTTGAATCATTGTGCCCACGAGTAAAAAATTGTTTGCTGTCAGACACATCGACCTGTAACCACTCAGGCGTGTTTTTAATAGTCACGTCCCCCGACGATGTCGCAACCGACATATACTTTGGCGACACCTTATTAATAGTGTCATCTTTTATGCCCATCAGGTCAAAGTGAATAACCGCATCTCCGCTGGACGTCTTGACAGCAAAAGTATTGGGAACATATTTTACATTACAATCAATATCACCCGACTCGGCAGATAGAACTAAGTCTTCTGCAGAGACTTGGTTTAGTTCCAGATCCCCACTTGTCGTAGTGCCATGAATCTGCACTCCAGTCA
>JAAYOA010000125.1 GCA_012520525.1 Clostridiaceae bacterium
TATCAAAAAACAATTGTCAAATTTACACACACAATGGGATCTATTGGTCTTTTCGCTTGATTATTATGAAGAATAAATAATTATTGTAGATGGACTATATTATTTTCTAAAAGATCCTTTAGGCGTCGAAAAAAATAGTGGAATATGATATCCTTTTTGCAGTTAATCAGCTGAATTAGGAGGTTCTAAATGCACTATAAACGTCAATTGATCGATAATCTTTACTATATTGGCGGAAACGATCGACGCCTATCACGCTTTGAAAATATGTTCACATTGCCGGAGGGAGTTTCTTACAACTCTTATCTACTGTTAGACGAGAAAACCGTTCTTTTTGACGGCATCGACCACGCCGTAGTGCAAGAACACATCGAAGGTGTCCGCACCGTACTCGGAGACCGTCCCCTCGACTACTTTATTATCCATCACGTTGAACCCGACCACTGCGATAGTATTAATGCCATTATGCAACTCTATCCCGATGTCAAGATCGTCATCAGCAAGCGCGGTTTGACCTTTTTGAAACAATTTTATCCCGATGCAGCACTTTTAAATATTGATTACGATACCAGTGCCCACATCGTCGACGAAGGGGATACCCTTGATATAGGTTCCCGGGAACTCACTTTTATAACTGCACCAAACGTCCATTGGCCTGAAGTCTTTATGACATACGACAGCAAAGACAAAATTTTGTTTTCTGCTGATGCCTTTGGTTCTTTCAAAGCAATCGAAGGACATCTTTTCTCAGATCAGGTTGACTATGCTTGCAAGTGGATGGACGAGGCACGCCGTTATTATATTAATATTGTTGGTCGCCAAGGTGCCGCGGTGCAAAAGGTATTAAAAAAAGCCGCTGGTCTTGATATCGAAATGATTTTACCACTCCACGGACTCTGCCATCGCACACCTGAGATGATTTCACTAATGTTAGAAAAATATAACGCATGGTCTTCCTACGAACCGGAGGAAGATGGTGTTGTCATCCTTTATAGCTCTATGTACGGCAATAACCACAAAGTGGCTGACACCCTCGCCGGTATGTTGGCCGACCGGAATGTCCCAGCCATCGCCGTTCATGATGTTTCAGGTTCTGATGTGGGCGTCATGATTGCTGATATGTTCCGCTACTCCAATGCCGTCATTTTTGGCATGAATTATAACACCGAACTCTATCCCCGCATGGACGCCTTGTTGCGGGAAGCTGCGATGTTGAATTTTAGCAATAGAAAAGTCTCGTATGTAGCAGCCATGAGTTGGGGTGGACGAGGACTCGCCATCGCCCGAGAGATCCTCGGCAATTGTAAAAATATCACCGAAGTTGGTGAACCTGTAACTATCAAGAGTGCAGCCACCTACGAACAGATTGACGAACTTAAAGTGTTAGCCGACTCCATTGCAGAAACTTTTAAATAAACTACATCATATAAAAGCTAACTATCTATATACACAGTTCAATCGACCGATCACTTATTCGGATCAGCTAACGCCTAGCTGAGTCGGTCATTTAGATCATTGCATTTACCTACCACCCTAGCGACATCGTTGGGGTGGTAGGTAATATATTCATTCCAACAGCTTTGATCAACGTCTTGGTCAACCCACATAGACCGCGGAGGATATCTATGAATTTTACCGAAGTCTGTGAGCGCAGTAATTTGCCGCCGGAGGCGGTGCGGTTCTACGTCGAGTCAAAATTGCTCGCCCCCTTATACCCGCGCCGCAACATCCCTGACGAAGGTGAGTACGCCGACGAAGACATTCGTCTCCTTAACGCAATCGCCAATTTAAGGCGCTTGGATTTTAGTATAGATAGCATCCGCCTCGTGCTACTTGACCAGACAAAAATGCCCGAAGTAACCGAAGCAAATCACTCTGCACTAATCCAAGTCATAGATATATCGCGTGCCAGGCTCGATCAATTAAATAAACTTGAGTTAGAGGATTTTAGCGGACCTGAAGAAGTCATCGATTTCTTTTCTTCCCTCTCTATTGATATTCCCTTGCCTCGGCGCGATGTAGATAAGGACGAAGGTCAAAAAACGCGCAACGAAATAACTGAACGGAAACGCGAAATCGATGAACTGCTTGATAGTCTCAACAATAGTGAAAGGAAGCGACGCAATCTGCGCGCCGCCCTGATCATCGTAGGCCTGTTATTAATTATCGCTCTGGGTTGGATTATCGCCCCGCTTTGGATGGTTTACTTACCTAAGCCCTAGTGCAACCCATCAAGTATTCTTGAGATCGGTGATATAGAAACTGCTATATCAGCCGTATAATTCTATATTAAAGAAGGTACATTATTATTATGAATAAATGGGCACATAAAGTTCTTATTGTTCTGATACTTGTTCTCTCAATCGCCTTAAGCGCCTGCAATTCAGAGATGAACGGCCCAGATGCATCTGCAGATCCCCAAGACGATCTGTTGACCACGGCAGAGTCAGCAAATGAATCAGCCGAAACAACTCCGGCGCCGACCTCACCCACAGATCGGCATCCACTAGGGGCGATGCAAATTTTACCAAATCACCCAGATACCAGTGCCTTTGAGCCTGTCGAAAGCGAGAATTGGTCTCGCTGGCCAGCTGTTTCTGCTCTACCAAATCGTCTGCAAATTGATATGGAAACACTCATTGGTCGGGAAAAAAATCAACGCGCTCTTGATGGAACAGTGGTTATTTTAGACCCTGGTCACGGCGGCAAAGATCCAGGCGCAATTGTCACTGCCGAAGACGGTACTGAGGTTTTTGAAAAGACCCTTAACTTAGAAATTGCCCAAAAAATTAAAACCGAATTAGAAGCCCTCGGAGCCCGAGTTATCATGACTCGCACCAATGACAACTGGATTTCCTTATACCAACGTGTCGTTGTGGGAGCAAACGCTTCTCTGGAACAGTGGCTCACCGCAGGGGTTGTAAATGAGGTTGAATTGCCTTGGATTAATCCAATCTTGGATAATATGCAGGTCATCTACAATCTCAACGAAGACACCTTAGAATCCGGTGGACGCGGCATGTTTCAAGGTATAGGAGCTAATGAAATGGTGCGTCAACTATTTGATGCCGAGCGGGAAACCCCGAACATTATTTTTATTTCGGTACACTGTAACAGTTCTCCAGAGACAATTACCGAATCCCATGGAACAAAATTATATTATTGTACAAATCTATCGGTCTTTGGCGACGAACACGCCTTTTTAATGAATCCAGGCGAAGAAATAGCCGATGTAGAACCCATTGATCCAAGCTATAGCCGCTACGATGATGAAGCCAGAATCGCTCTTGCTACATCAATACATGACCAGATCATTACCCGGCTGCCATCCCTCAGTAACGAAAATGACCCTGTTCTTTTGACGGGCAACTATGCCTTTATCAGGGAGACTGCACTGGACAGCGTGCTTCTGGAATGTGGGTATATGAATAACCCTCAAGATTTGGCTATTTTACGCGACCCCCAGTCCCAACAACTTCTTGCCGAAGGTGTGGCAGAGGCTGTATACCAATTCTTCTGTCACCGAAATTCGATCATCATAAATCCCGACTTGCCTAATGAACCAACATCAGCTAATCCAATGGACGATCATCAACCAGCAGATTTAAGCCCTAATTAAACGGTTCTAAACGCTCTTGAAACACTAGTAACCAGCAATTATTAACTGGTGAACAGCAAACAGCTGTACGGTAAGATTGAAAAGAGCGATCTCCGAGATGATTTGTCATACCAAAAGAAACAGGATCACCGCCATGAATTTAAACAAGCGCAACGTCCGTACAATTCTTTTAATCATCACTTTCACAGTTGTCTTAAGTTGGTTATTCCGTAATTTACACCTGTTGCCTGATACAGTGGGAGTCATCGTCGGATATTTAACACCTTTTTTGCTCGGCTGTGGCATAGCTTATATTCTCAATCTGCCAACCCGTTTTTTTGAACGAGTTTTGTTCGGCAAACCTTGGAAGAAAAAAGACCATATTCGCCGAAAGGTGAAAAGACCGATATCCCTTTTGTTATCGTTCCTAATAATTCTAGGAGCGATTGTAAGTTTGTTTGTTATCTTGATTCCCGAACTTATTAATACTATTACTGTCCTGAGCAATAGCATCCCCAATTCTTTTGACCGAGCCCAGCGCTGGTTTGACAGAACACTCTCTGCCGATTCAGCCTTCAGTCAGACGCTCATCCGATTCGGTATTGATTTAGATGAAATCGCCGGTAATATCGTAGTTTGGTTAAATGGATTGGTAACAGACATCGTCAATGCAACTGTAGCTTTTTCAATGAGCCTTTTTTCATTTGTTTTCAACCTTTTTTTGGCCATTGTATTTTCATTTTACATAGTAAGCCAGAAAGAACGGTTGGGTAACCAAGGTTATCGAATTATTTATGCCATCTTCCCTCCGCTCTGGGCAGATCGTTTTCGTCGCTTTATTAAATTGGCTAATAGGTCCTTCAGTAATTTTTTGTCGGGGCAGGTGGTGGAAGCGATCATCTTCGGCTGTCTGATTACCACAGCCTTGGCTATATTTAAATTCCCATACACAATACTAGTTGGCGTCCTTTCCGGCTGCTTCGCACTTATTCCGGTACTCGGTGCTTGGGTATCTGCGATTATAGGCGCTCTTCTGATGCTGACGATTAAACCCTCGACTGCCTTCACTTTTTTGATCATTTTTCTCATAATTCAACAAATCGAAGGCAATCTCATTTATCCTTTTGTCGTCGGCAAGAGAGTGGGTCTTGCTCCAATTTGGGTCCTTGCTGCTGTCGTCTTGGGCGGTGCTCTTGGAGGTATTCTAGGCGCTTTTATAAGTATTCCAGTATTTTCTATCATCTACGAACTTGTCAGCAAATTAATCGACCGTCGTTTGAAAAATCGACCTATTCACGCCAATCAATTACTCGTCAGTTCACAAATAGCAGCTGAACACCATAGTAAGAGTTCTTCATTTATAAATCGAATCAGGTTTTTTATTATGCGCCGTAAAAAAATGCACCACGAAAAGAAAAAGAATGACAGCGAAACAGCCGACGATCCTGACAAACAAAATGATAATTAAAGCGCGCAATTCATTTAAAATAACCTGAACTTGCAGTTTTCCTTGAAAAATAAATTGACTTCAACGGCTTGCATTTTATTTACTTAAAGGTTATTATATGTCTTGTCCTTTCAGTAAATAAAGACCATTTGCGGGAATGGCGGAATTGGCAGACGCGCTAGTTTCAGGTATTAGTGAGTGAACACTCATGCAGGTTCAAGTCCTGTTTCCCGCACCACGTATGTCCGAACCGATTGTTAAACCTCGGTTCGGATTTTTATTATTTCTATATATGATAAAAGATCAAGATTTTTGAAAACATAGGCGAGCGTCACTTAATTGAATAGATTGCCTATGAAATAGAATTTTATTTAATTTTTATCAGTTAACTCCAGCGGAATGATTAAAGATTGTCATCAAAATTTCAGATTCATTTATTGAACCAAAATACTGTTTTAGCGGATATTTTTTTAAAGTGTTGGCAACTGCTTTATTTTGAAAACGACATCCTATCAATCCATCTTCAATTTCATCTAATTTACATAGCGATAAAAAGTCACCGCAAAAAGAAATTTTCTCAATAAATCCTTTTTTAATTGACACGTGTACTTCTAGTAAACCACCATTCCACTTGCGGCGATTAACAAAATCATAGGCGGGTGAATGACCGTAATTCCATTCCCATGTCGCATACTTTGTTTGACGTAATTCCTCTACATTTTTTAATTCTTGTTCAGTTAACTGTTCTCGAATCAGACCCTCTTTAGACAGTTCCTGTAATAAAGTGTCCCAAAATCCCGTCATATCCATCGTCGAGATCAGCATTTCCTTAATATTGCCAACCCTGCTGCGCACCGACTGCACCGCTTTCGATTGAAATTTTAAGGGATCTGGTTTTAAAGCTTTTGCTAGCATGGACAAATTAGCATCAAATAGAAGTGTACCGTGATGTAAGACACGATTCCCGTCCAAGCGTTGGGCAATACCGGAAACCTTTTTATCAGATACTAGAATATCATTGCGCCCACTGGTCTTCGCATCTAGCCCCATAGCCGTCAATGCTTTAACAATGGGTCTTGTAAGTTCCTCAATAGTCATATTTTCTAGGTCTATCACATCTGTAATAAAGGAATAGTTTAAATTCCCTAAATCATGATATACCGCACCGCCACCTGTAGTACGTCTGACCACATTTATCTCATTTTCTTCTACAAATAAACGATTTATTTCTGCCACAGTATTTTGATTTTGCCCAACAACAATGGTGTTGTCATTTTGCCATAATAGAAGATAATTTCCTTGTCTACGACTTTTTAAAACGGTTTCTTCAAAAGCTAAATTGTAATATGGATCTAGTGAATGAGTTTCTAGATAATGTATACTCATA
>JAAYOA010000126.1 GCA_012520525.1 Clostridiaceae bacterium
AAAACAGACGATATTAAGAGCAACAATTGGCGTCCCCCCCATCGCATAGATATCGGACAGCGCATTGGCAGCAGCAACTTGACCGAAAGTATAAGGATCTTCCAACATCGGGGGGAAGAAATCCAAGGTCTGGACAACTGCGATCTCGTCACTTAATTTATATACTGCGGCATCATCAGTACTGTCAAATCCGACCAAAAGACGAGGGTCACTCTGTTGGGGTAATTTTTCCAAAACCGCCGCCAACACACCTGCACCCAGTTTGGCTGTGCAGCCTCCACCTTTACAAAATAAAATTTCATCTTCTCGACTCATAATAACTCCCATTCTATGCACATCATATTTTTTGTGACGTCTTACAATCTTCTTTATATTTTGAAGACTTTTGTGCACTACCTCTGACAATCGTTCCATCTTTATTTCTAATTACTGAAATAGAGCTTTCTGTCAGGATCAATTCATCAAGAATTATCAAATATTTCAAATCATTTATTAGAATATGTAATAATTAAAGAATATCACTGCTGAAAAAAAAATGACACCGTTCTTTCGACCGGTGTCATTTAATAATACAAAATTTAAGGTTTCGTCACTAATGAACTACACAGTTGGATAGCCCACATACGTCACTGTTAGTTGCTGTTATACGCTGGCTACTCTTCGCTTGGATGAGCCATCGGATTCTCCAAAGCCGACGAATACTTGGATTCTGCAGCAAATTTTTGCACTGCTCTCGTGGACTGTTTAAGGGGAGCTAGTGTGCCTGCACCGCCTATGCAACCACCGGGACAGGCCATGCCTTCGAGAAGGAATCCGTCCAATTTACCCCTCTGAGCTAACATTAACATTTTTTTGCATTCAGCCAACGAGTCGGCATGTTGATAAGGCACATCACCGCGGTCGGGATCCAATTCTCTAATACAAGTCATAATAGCCGGCGCCACACTGGAAGCGACAGCATAATTTCGTCCTTCACTTGATGCCAAGGGCGATTCAAAGGTGTCTTCCATCTCTGAAAGCTCCACCCCCTTGGCAACGAACATCCCCATTAACTCCTCGAATGTGAGTACAAAGTCTATATAGGGTCGCACATCTTCTTCCAAACTCTCGACTTTTTTTGCGACGCAAGGACCGATAAAGACAACTCTGGCATCAGGATAATACTCTTTTATAATACCCGCTGCTGCGACCATAGGAGTTGAAGAAGAGGATATATAGGATGCCATCTCAGGTGGCAACACCCGTCGCGCGAAGGCTTCCCAAGCCGTACAACAGCTCGTACCTAGGAATGGTTGATGTTCGGGCACTAATTCAATAAATTCCTTGGCTTCATGGAGGGAACTCATGTCTGCACCGATGGCAACTTCAAAGACATCTGCAAAGCCTAATGCCTTGATACCATTAAATATTTTGGGTGGCGATGCCAGCGGACCGAACTGACCCACAAAGGCAGGTGCGATGGCGGCGACCACCCGCTGACCAGAACGAATTGCATTGATAATTTGAAATATTTCGGACTTATCGGCTATAGCACCAAAAGGACAATTTGCCATACAAAGACCACAAGACACGCATTTTTCTGGATCAATGACGGCACGACCCAACTCATCACTGCCAATGGCATCCGCCCCACAAGCTTCTGCACAAGGACGGTCAAAACAAAGAATAGCGTTATAGGGACAAGCATCTTGGCATCTACCGCAGCGCACACAAATACTCTCATCTATAATGGCGCCTTTAGGACCAATTTCGATACATTTCTTGGGACAGACACTTGTACAAGGATGAGCTATACAGCGGCGGCAATTCGAACTTACCCGATAAGTCTTAGTCGGACATGCTTGGCAAGCAAATGAAATCACGTTGACAATCGGCATTGACATGATGGTCTGATCTTTATTGACATCATTAAAACCTGCTGCCAAGTCTACATAAGAATTAATAGGCCGTATATCCATGCCCATAGCGAGGCGAACCCTTTCCCGAGCAACGGCCCGCTCGATAAAAACACTGTCGCGATATTGCGGTGTTTCACCGGGACTAATTTTAAAAGGAATGTTGTAATAATCCTCGTGGGACGTTTCATCGGGCTTACGCTCATAGGCAAATTGCGCCACCTGAGCAAATATCTCACGTCTAATTTTTGTAACAGGTGTAAAAATACCCTGCATACTCTGTTGCATAACTGCCTCCAATGGTTATTCAGTCTTTGTAGCCTGAGTAACTGCCTGCATAATTGTCGCAGAATCAGCATTGTCAAATAGCTCGCCATTGACAAATACAATCGGCGATTTATAGCCTTGTTCATTCAAATCCGGCCTGCTTACATGAGAAAGTTCAATATTGTACTTAAGTTCACCTTCGTCATCCAGCCTTGATTGTAACAGCAGGATATCCTGGGCAATTTCCATAGATCCAACCATCGAACAGCGCGTACAGGCACAGACTTCCACTTGTACTGGTTTTTTCATAGCTTCCCTCCATAATTATTTTTGTATAGCATAGCACTTCAGTGTTCGCTAGCCGACAGTGGACCACTCGCTAACAGTTGATAGATCAGCGATTGACACCGACAGATCAAAAGCATCTGGCTGACATCGAAAACCATGCAATATACTCTCTTAATAATATAATTTTTTCAACTAAAGAGTAAAAATAGACTTGCTTTTTTACAACTATATAATACAAGCCTATTATTAAATCTCCTGCGGCAGTTGTTTCCCCATCCGTTTGAGTATATTCCGTGCCACATACACGCCACTGGCTCCAGCTTGAGACAGCCCTCGGGTTACACCTGCACCATCACCTACAGCGAATAAATTTTTCAAAGGTGTCTCCAACTCATCGGACAGAGTGATTCTAGAACTATAAAATTTTACTTCGACACCATAAAGTAAAGTGTCGGAATTGGCTATACCCGGAGTCAATTTATCCAGTGCGGCAATCATTTCAATAATATTGTCCAAATGTCGCTTCGGCAAAACCAGGCTGAGATCCCCTGGCGTCGCATTTAATGTGGGTCTGACAAAACTCCGAGCCAGTCGGTGTTCGTTGCTCCGACGACCATCTAATAAGTCGCCGAGACGCTGCACCATGACGCCACCACCCAACATATTGGAAAGGGCTGCAATGTGTTTGCCATAGCGATACGGTTCATTAAATGGTTCGGTAAATTTATTGCTTACCAAAAGAGCAAAATTAGTATTATTGCTCTGAAGTGCTGGATCTGTATAACTGTGTCCGTTGACTGTTATAATGCCATCTGTATTTTCGGTAACGACATGACCATACGGATTCATACAAAATGTCCTGACAATATCGCCATGGCAGCGGGTACGATATTTGATCTTTGCCTCATAAACTGCATCAGTTACTTGCTTAAAAACCGCTGCAGGCAATTCCACTCGCACACCTAAATCCACTTGGTTATTCAGCAGCGGAATGTCCAATTCTCTACATTGTTCGCTGAACCATTCTGCACCTGATCGTCCGGGGGCAGCAATCAAATAAGGCGCCGAAAATTCACCGCGATCGGTCTCGAGAATCCACTGACCAGTGCTGTCTCGGTTAATTCTTTCTACTTTATGGCGACACAATAAATCCAGATGCTGCTCCAAATAATCGAATTGAGCAATTAAAATTTCTCTATTGCGTTCTGTCCCTAGGTGTTTGCATCGAGCATCAAGCAGATGCAAGTCAGCTCCCAAAGCTCTCTGACGGATTTGGTCGGCAGCCTCGCCATATGTAGAAAAATATTCCTTCGTAGCGCCAAAGGATTGATTGACTTCATCGACATACTCGATCAAATTCATAACCTCTTGGTCGCTAATGTATTCATTGAGCCAACCGCCAAATTGGGTGGTAAAATTGAACTTCCCATCAGAAAAAGCACCGGCGCCGCCAAATCCCCGCATAATGTCACAGGTAGGGCAATTGATGCAGGAAGGTGTCTTTCCTGCTACGATCGGACAGGATCTGTCGCGAATCGAAACTCCCCTCTCAAGGATCGCTATTTGTAATTCTGGTTGTGCTTTACTTAATTCGTAGCCTGCAAAAATGCCCGCCAAACCGGCACCAATAATCAATACATCGTAATTGCGCAAATCTTTTTCCTCCTGGTAAAATGACCTTAATATTCCAGTCATCCAACAAGCATATATATTTAGAAATACCCTTCATTATTTTAGCGAAAGCTAAACAACGTTTAGTATAAATTATGCTAAAATATGTCATGCAATATGTATAATTATAGCCGAATACAACAGAGTACACACATCGTTTCTTAAGGAGCAGTTTATGAACAAAGGTAGCATAACAACCCCCGCAGGTTTCCGCGCAGCTGGTGTTTCTTGTGGCATAAAAGGTGACGACCAACTGGACTTGGCCCTCATTGCTTGCGAATGTCCCGCCACCGTAGCTGGAGTCTTTACGACGAATAGGATTAAAGGTCACAGTCTGCAGATGACGCTGGAACGCGTCATTAGTCGCAGAAAAGCCTCTGCTCTACTCGTCAATTCAGGCAATGCTAATGCCTGTGTGGGTAAACAAGGCACTGCTGATGCTCATGAAATGGCCGAAATCACTGCTAAAGCATTAAAAATACCTGCCGAAGATGTTTTGGTCGGTTCTACCGGCGTCATCGGCATTCCTTTGAATATGGATAAAGTCCGTCCAGGAATTAAAAAGGTAGTCAAAGCTTTAGACAACACCGCCGAGGCTGCCCGCACTGCTAATCAAGCCATGCTGACAACCGACACAACGACGAAAGAAATTGCCGTCAGTTTTCCCATTTCTTACGACCATGCCAGTATCGGCGGAATTGCTAAAGGATCGGGAATGATCCATCCAAATATGGCAACGATGATCAGTGTGATTACAACCGATGTACGAATCACTGAAGATTGCCTGCAACATGCCTTGTCATCGGTTGTCTACAACACCTTCAACCGCATTTCGGTGGATGGCGACACGAGTTGTTGCGATATGGTCATCGTGATGGCATCTGGATTGGCCGACCACCCCTTAATCAGTGACCTAAATAGCCCGGAAGGACAGATATTTTTAGAAAATCTCCGCTATGTAGCTACCGGCTTGTCACGCATGATTGCGGCGGACGGCGAAGGAGCTAGTAAATTGCTGACAGTCCGCGTTTGTGGCGCTGCCAACGAAGCTGATGCCTATCTAGGCGCTTTGGCAGTAGCTAAATCACCTCTAGTAAAAACAGCTATCTTTGGTGAGGATGCCAACTGGGGACGTATTATCAACGCCTTAGGATATTCCGGTGCTAATTTTAATCCCGCCCAACTGGATATCAGCATTGGCGACCTGCAGGTCTGTCACGAAGGCATGGGAACAAACTTCAGCGAGAAAAAAGCCAAAGAAATTCTCAAGAGGCGCGAAGTATTGATTCAGATCAACTTCAATCAAGGATACCACGAAGATCACTTCTGGACCTGTGACTTCACCGATGATTATATCAAGATTAACGCCAATTATAGGTCTTGATTGATTTGGGATTGGAATAACAAATTATAGTGTTAATAAAGATATAAAAACGGCTTTGTGAAACTAGTAGATTTCGCAAAGCCGTTAAATTATTTTTGTAATTAGTTCTCTTTTAATCTTAAATAGTATCGAATACCAAGGACTTACCATTCTCTGCCAGATCTGCCGAAACTGCTGTTTTGCCCAACAATTCTTGCCGCAACATCATGTCAGACAGTGGATCCTCTACCAGTCGCTGGATCTGTTTACGCAGAGGTCGAGCACCATACTGGGGTGAATAGCCTTTGTCTGTGATAAAATCCTTCGCTTTATCGGTGATCACCAATTTTAGACCATGTTCCGACAACATTTGATTGACATCTGCCAACATAAGGTCCACGATCTTGCGCAGTTCGGACTTGCTTAACTCTTCAAATACCACAATTTCATCCACCCGATTCAAGAATTCCGGACGGAATATTTCCTTTAATGCTTCGTGGACTTTATTCTCCAAGGCTTCGTGAGTATTAGCTCCAAAACCAATTGCATGTCCCTTCAAAGTTGTACCAGCATTCGAAGTCATTACAATAATTGTATTTTTAAAGTTGACAACTCTACCGTGACTGTCGGTCAGTCGACCATCGTCAAAAATCTGCAGCAACATATTATATACATCGGCATGAGCTTTCTCGATTTCATCCAGCAAAATCACACTATAGGGGCGACGGCGTATTTTTTCCGTCAGCTGACCGCCGTCATCGTAGCCGACATACCCCGGCGGTGAACCAATGAGTTTGCTGACCGTATGAGCCTCCATGTATTCAGACATATCAAGTCTTATCAAGGCATTTTCATCGGAGAAAATTACTTCAGCAAGGGCTTTTACTAGTTCGGTCTTACCGACTCCAGTTGGACCTACGAAGATAAAGGAAGATGGACGCTCCTTAGAACCGATGCCCGCTCTATGGCGACGGATGGCTCGGGATAGGGCGGAAACCGCTTGTTCCTGACCGACAACTCGGCGGTGTAAACGTTCTTCTAAGTGCAATAATTTTTCTGCTTCGGTCTCATTGATTGCTTGAACTGGGATGCCTGTCCACAGTTCCACGACTGAAGCAACTTCATCCAAAGTAATTTCATGAGGCTGTAACTGCTTCTCAATTTGAGAGAGTTCTCCCTCTTCTTGAATTAATTTCTGACGCACTGTGGCTTGGCGCTGAAACAAGTCGTTGGACGGCTGCTCTGATTTAGCAATCTTTTCTTCCAAGGCAAATTGCTCATTCTCCAAGGCCTGGATAGAGTTTTTTAGTTGAATTTGTTTAACTAATAGGTGGTCATCCAGATTAGCTCGTGATCCTGCTTCGTCCATTATATCGATGGCCTTGTCCGGCAGGAATCGGTCGTGAATATATCGATTTGACAGAGTCACGCATGCCCGCAGCACTTCATCACTATAGTGTACATGGTGATGTTTCTCATAATAGGATTGAACACCCTTTAAAATATCAAACGTTTCCTCAGCCGAAGGCTCGTCCAAAATGACTTTTTGGAAACGCCGCTCTAAAGCTGAATCTTTTTCAATAAAGCGACGATATTCATCTAGTGTGGTCGAGCCGAGCACACGAATCTCGCCTTTTGCCAAAGAAGGTTTAAGGATGTTGGCCGCATTCATCGAGCCCTCTGCGTCACCCGCGCCCATAATATTGTGAAGTTCATCAATGACGAGAATAATATTACCTAACTTTTTAGCCTCGTCGACGACGCCTTTCATGCGACTCTCAAATTGACCGCGAAATTGAGTACCTGCTACCATGCCGGTCATATTAAGCAAGTAAACTTCCATGCCCAACAGCTTAGCAGGAACTTTGCCTTCGGCGATCTGCAATGCCAACCCTTCCGCTAAAGCGGTCTTGCCAACCCCCGGCTCACCTAAAATGACAGGATTATTTTTAGTCCGGCGATTGAGAATCTGAATTGTGCGATTGATTTCTTTTGTTCTTCCAACAATTGGCTCGATCTCACCTTTTTTTGCCATTTCAGTTAAATTTGTTCCGTATTGATTGAGAAATTTGCGCTCCCGATCGCGACCTTTGCGTTTGCGCTTTGACGCCCGCTTATCCACCTGATCAGAGTGATCAGAATTCTGGTCATCTTCGGCATAACTCTCCTTATCTTCCACAGGTACTAAGTCGCCGAACATCATTTGCAACGCATCGCCTATACTGGGATTGCTGTTGTCATCTCCTTCATCTTCTTCCTCATCGAAATCGAGAAGGTCATCAGCGTCTTCCAAGTCGTCATCATCCAGTTCATCACCTTCAACAGACACGGCGAATAGACCCATGTTTTCCATCATAGAACGCATGGCTTCGGGATCGCTTCCCATCATAGCTTGCATCAACTCGGCGGGATTTTGATCGCCTAGTGAACGCATCATTTCATTAATTTGCTCCGTCACTTCTTCTACATTGTCTGGCGTAATGCCAGTGTTTTTAAGAAGTTCAGTAATTCCACCGACATCCATTTTGACCGCACAGTTAAGGCATAATCCTTCATTATGTCGCACGCCATTTTCTATGCGTGTAGTAAAAATTACGGCTTCATTTATATGACAATTTGAGCATTTAGACATTTCATCACCTATATTTAGACTTATATACTGCCTATCTTCATTATACATACTGGCATGTTAGAATAGGGCATATTTTAAATAATAATCTTTAAATAATATCTAGTACTGAATGATCTGTTAAGATTCTTTTTCATTTAGCAAAGATATTTCATAACTCATGATTTTTATCAGTTTCATCTCTGTGTGTCAAGAGTGGTTTTAAATATTGACCGGTATAAGAACTCTCTATCAGCATGACTTCTTCAGGCGTACCTGAAGCGACCACTTGTCCACCTCCATCCCCTCCCTCGGGACCCAAGTCAATAATATAATCGGCAGTCTTTATAACATCCAGATTGTGCTCGATGACAATGACAGTATTTCCGCCTTCACTCAACTGCTGTAAAATTTCCGTCAAATGACTGACATCATGAACATGAAGACCTGTCGTCGGTTCATCGAGAATGTAGAGGGTCTGACCCGTACTTCGCTTAGACAGTTCGGTGGCCAGTTTGACCCGTTGAGCTTCGCCACCAGACAATTCGGTAGAGGGCTGACCTAATTTTGTATAACCTAGTCCCACATCTTTCAGCGTCTGCAATTTTCTTTTAATCGGCGGTTGAGCGGCAAAGAAAACTAGAGCTTCATCGATCGTCATATCCAGCACGTCAGCTATAGTTTTACTCTTATATCGCACTTCTAACGTTTCTCTGTTGTAGCGCGCACCGTGACAAACCTCACAGGGCACATAGACATCTGGCAAAAAGTGCATCTCAATCTTA
>JAAYOA010000127.1 GCA_012520525.1 Clostridiaceae bacterium
AAGAAAAAGAAGACTACCATCTTCAATTAAAAGATTCTGTTTCCTTGCACAAAATTCCATAAAAATATAGGTGTGCGTATTATTTTTCTAAATATTAAGTAAACACATATTACTCTATAATTGCCAAGCATTTCAAGAAATTGCACAATATTGCACAATATTGCAATTTATAGATCGTTTATTCACATATAAACATGGACAACAGTCATTCTACCGGGGCACACATTAGTTATAATTTTTTCCAAGTTTTATATGATCCAAGGAAGTGTATCGCATACCTTGAGGTGTAAATTCAGACTGAAACAAATCGATTCGACAGATTTCAAAATTGTTTAAGGTCTTGGCATGTTCTTGCCGTAGTTGGTTGAGATCGAGACCTTGAGTACGTCGAGATAGCGTAATGTGAGGTTTCCAGACCTTTGTATCGACGGAGATGCCGCGATCAATGAGTTGACTTCGCAAGTCCTTAACAAAAGTATGAAATTGATCTTCCACTTTCACACCCGCCCAGACCAGTTTACCATCCCTCGTATTGAAAGAGCCGAGCATCGGTTGAATCGCTTTAAAAGTATCCTTTAAATCGGGCAATGAACTAAAAAAATGTTTCACTTTAGAAAAGTCACGTGGTCCCACTTCGCCAATAAATGCGAGAGTTAAGTGTAAATTTTCAGACTTAGTTATGGAGCAACGTTCGCTTTGATCTTTGATTCCTCGTTGAATGGCAATCAACTCTTTCTTAGTTTGATTAGGCAAACTAGCTGCAACAAATAGGCGGGTTTGGTATTTCTTTCTCATCTTGACACCTCAAGTTTAGAATTGTTTTATTATTCAAAAACTAATGCAACGTTTTCTAGTTGTGAAGCTTTAATTTTTCTGTTGATTATTTTGGCAACGACCACCTAAAGGACAAGCTTCACACAGGGGGCGTCGTTTGCGACAGTAATATTTTCCATGCAATACAATTAGGGCATGGTAGTTATTGTACACGTTTATCTCCCTAGGGATATTTTGTTCAAATGCATGTTTTACTGCTTCATAATTGTCTCCTACTTTTAATGGATAGCGCTCACAAAGTCTTTTCGTATAAGCATCGACTACAAAAGAGGGAAAATCAAATGCATAAAGTAAGATACTATCCGCTGTTTCGGGTCCGATGCCTTTGACAGAGAGCAACTCTTTTCGCAAAGATGCCAAGGGTTCTTGTTTTACTAGAGAAACATCGAAGTGATACGTCTGAAACCAAGAGGTTATATTTTTTAAGTAAATGGCCTTCTGATTGAAAAAGCCTGCCGGTTTAATAATTAACTTGAGTTGATCCAAAGGCATACTAGCAATTAAACAGGGTTTCCAAGATCCGGCAAAATTGGCCAGAGCTTTCTCGACATTTGTCCATGCAGTATTTTGAGTGAGAACAGCACCGACCATCACTTCATATGGCGTATCTGCCGGCCACCAATGAGGGTTGCCGTAGTGGTTTAGCAGGGTGTCATAAATCTCCATAAATGGATTAGACATGGATGACCTCCTTACAGGCATAAAAAAGGATGGAAACCAGTATAAACGTGCAGACAAAATAAAGTGAACAAGGCTATTTGAGAGGATTTTCAATACGTTCAAGGCGTGTTTCTTTTTACAAAAAAAGACTACAGCAGATGATCTACCTGTAGTCCCATTGGTGGGCAATGCAGGACTCGAACCTGTGACCTCACGCGTGTGAAGCGTGCGCTCTAACCAGCTGAGCTAATCGCCCTCGATGATATGAATTATAATTTTTTCACCGGCGATCGTCAATCATCGATTTGGCAAAGTAGCCCTATTTAGTAAATTGAAGCCACTCACCAACTGCTGCATAATTAATCCGATCACCTAACTGCTCTCTTAAAAACTCATAGGATTGATAGCCTGTACAGTGCCCTGTATAAAATACCGCAGTGGTTCCTTTCATGTAATCAGCCACTTCCTGCAACTCATCTGCCTTTGCCTTTGACAGATGAAAGCCGCCGATTACATAATTAGGCTCTAACCCCATCTGTCTCTCTTGTTCTAAAATATTAGCTATGCCACCGTGGGCACAGCCTGTAACCAACACCTTCAATTCCTCTTCCATAATCCACAAATTCTGTTCATGGAAAAATTGATCGGGAACGTAACTGCCTTCAACCTCCATCAATAAATGCTGAGAGCCTGAATTGGGTTGAGGATTATCTTCGCTAAACAACAGTAGTTCAGCATCAATGTAATGACGATCGTCAGTAAAAATAAAGCGCTCGTCGTCCAGCAAGCTGCGATCCAACCCAATGCTCTCAATGACACCGTTCTTCTTTGAATAATGGGGATCAAAAGCCTGTTTACGCACATATATTTTAGCTTTGTCATTGATAGATAAAAATTCTTTCAGACCGCCGCCGTGATCATCGTGGCCATGCGAAATAATAGCCGTATCGATCTGACTCAAATCTATCCCCATTTTTACAGCATTTTGGAAAAACAAATCGCTAGCGCCAGTATCGAATAAAACCTTATGCCCCTTGGTTTCGATATATAAGGAAAGACCGTGTTCGGACTCCAAAGTACCCTGATTACTTATATTGTCAACTAAAACTGTGATTCTCATTGATACGCTCCATTATAATTAATCACTAGGCTTGAAAATTTATTGGATAAGTTTAATTTCTTCAATAATTAATTAAACTTATTATAACCCAGCCGATCATTTATAACTCAAACGATCTCTTATTTATCCAAATCATCTAAACTCAAAACGCTAAGTCGGCACTTTTCTTCTCACTAAATGATGAGAATATTCATGAGACAACATACTCATTTAAGTCAATTGATTTATTACACAGCTGTGCCACTACAACCGGGTCGTGGGTAATAATCAACATGGGCACCGGGGTATCTAAAGTAGCTAAAAGTTCCAACAGGCAATCCCGAGTCGCCTCGTCCAATCCAGATGTAATTTCGTCTAGGATCAGACATTTCGCACCACCGATCAACGACCGAATGATTGCCAATCGCTGTAACTGACCGCCCGAAAAGTGATTGGGCAGACGCCCTTCCCAGTCCGCAGGCAAATCCATTATTTGGATCAATCTTTTCAATTCATCGCAGGTCTGTTTTTTTAGGTTCTTCCCAGCGACACCGGTATGGGATCGACGTTTAAGTACCCGCCCCATAGAAGTGCCGAGGGTAATAACTGGATTAAACGATGTGGCAGGGTCTTGAGGCACAAAACCAATGGTTCCCCGCATAGATTGAGGCCACTGATGGAGGGATGGTGCCATCTTTTCTTTTTCTAAAAAAACATCACCCCCTAGACGAGGCCAGAGCCCAGCTAATGTACGGGCAACCGTAGATTTTCCCGCTCCCGACATACCAGTGATGGCCATGCGCTCGCCGGGACATAAGTCAAATGACAGTTGTTCCACAACGGGACGTCTAAGATTGGGCGCGCCTGCGCTCAATTCATTGACGTGTAAGATGTAGTTGCAGTTATCATAATTACGAGGCATTGATTTTGTGATAGCACCGGTTTTATTTACAGAGACTACAGGCTCATCCTCCTGCCGCCTTTCCATTTTGTCCCTCGACATGATCGAACCTTTTTCTAGGCGCAGGATCTTGTTGCTCAGCTGTCTTGCTGCCTCAGGGCAATGTGTGATGACGATCAAAGTTGCCTGCAATCGATCCACCAACTCATTTAATAAAACCAAGGTCATATCCCTAGTCCGGTCATCCAGACCCGCAGTCGGCTCATCCAAAAGAATTAATTCTGGTTTTCGTAACAAAATCATCGCCAGAGCGACCCGCCGCCTCTGACCGCCGGACAGCTCGTTGGGATAACGTTTTAAAAAAGTCTTATCTAGGGGCAATTGCAGCCACTCAAAGGCGCGGCGGAGGGATTGTTCCTGTTCTTCACGCTTGCCCACCGCTAACTCATGGAGCAGCATTCCAATGGGCTTTGTAGGAGTTAGACTGAGTGCAGGATCTTGGTCCAGGCGACCAATGCGTTGTCTAAGCAATCTTTTTTGCCTGTGATTAATTTTTTGATTAGCAGCCAAAATTTGTTGTCCAAACACCTTCACTCCACCCTGAACTAAGTTTAAGCCCGGCGTCACAAACCCTAAAAGAGCTAAGGATAGTGTCGTCTTGCCACAGCCCGAAGGACCAACTAAGGCTATTTTTTCTCCCCGCTCCACCGTTAAACTCAAATTATTTATGATAACTTGCTTTTCGTTTTGAATAAGCAGTTCGGAAATTTCAATGATATTATTATTCACCATGTTGTTTCACCCTCCAGGGACACTATTCTTGTTAATTCCGTTAGGCTGTGTCGTTGTTAATGCCCTAAGCTTCACTCCTTATTAATACGCAAAATTTAATTTTATAATGTGAAACTAATCTTACTTGCGCCTACGGTTAGAAAATTGATCAATTAAAATATTTAATGGAATAGTCAGCCAAACAATGGCAAATATTGGCATCAGAGTAGCATAGGGATTAAGTGCTAAACCAGACAAGTTTTGCATGACCATAGTTGGCCATAAAAAACTATTGTTGTTATTGGCAATGCCTAAAAAGGATACAGTCGACATGAGATAAACAGCTGAAATCATGGACATACCCAGGTCCGTCAAAATGGGTCGAAATAAGACTGGAATAATTTCTCTTATCAGGGCTAGGGGCACCGAATCACCTGCCACCATGGCTTGTTCATAGAATCCTGTGCGCAAAAGGGGTTCAGCATTTCCCGCATAATACCGAGACGTAAAGGGCAATGTAAAAAAGGTGGCGATCGGAATCGTTGCGTAGAGAGACGAGCCAGCGTGATTATAAATCACTAAAGTACTCAGAGACATCGGAATAATCAACATCATATCCAAAAGAAAACGCAAGATCTTTGTTCGCTTGCGAAGAACCGCCATAATAAGACCACAGGTCATGCCCGTCACTTGTGACAAGACAGCCGTTAAAAAAGCGGCGATCAACAACTCCCTTCCACCGATCAGCAGTTGAGCTGCTACCGGTCTACCTAGATAATCGTATCCCATATTCAGTGGACCGCCGCCGTCAAACGGGAAAGCCTCTGTCTTATGGGGATCGCCGACCAAAGGGACAAAAAACGGACCGAATAACGCAAAGCAGACAATCAGCACGACCAGAACAATTAGTACTTTTGTTAATGATCTCCCCTTTTGTCTGCACTGTAATTGACGTGTTTTTTTATTCATGTAATTCCTTCTCACACCACCTGACTAATTCTTTCATTCTTAGCACCTGCAATATCCGCAAGCCAAAGGCCCACAGCGGTATAAAGAATTTGGATCAAGCCAATGGCCATGACCACTGTTGTCTCCCGACTATTGATGGACTGAACTAAAAGATAGCCCATCCCGGGAAAAGAAAATACCGTCTCCACAACCACCGCGCCACCTAATAAGTAAGGTACGGTTAGAGCAAGCAACTGACCAATTCCATAGGCTGCCGAAGGCAGGAGATGCACAAAAATAACTCTCCACTCCGACATCCCAGCCAAGCGAGCATCACGCACGTAGGCGGAACTGGCATATGTGCGCACAAGTGCGGCAACCCTCCTGAACAAATTGGCTGAAACAATCAACCAAAGGCTCAAGACAGGTAGTACAAAAATTTGGGGAGAATCCCAAAGGCTTGCCCCGGGCTTTGGAATGGACAAAACAGGCAACCAGCCCGCCCCTTGCGCAAGGACAGCGAGGAGAAGAATCGCTACCACAAATTCCGGCATCGCGGCAGGCATGAGAGACAATTTGGAGAGTATATGGCGACGAGGATGCATTTGCGCACCCTCATAAATCGCCAGCGGCAATGTTACAAAAACAACTCCCACCAAAACAAAGCCCGAGACAATTAACGTCGCTCTAAATGGCAGCCTAATAACATCCGAGACAGGAAGATCAGTTGTCATCGTCGTTCCGAAGCTGCCACCTAGCAGATTTTTCAACCAATACCAATAGCGCAAAAGAGGCGGTTGGTTCAACCCCATTCTTTCGCGGATTAATTCCAATGCCTCTGGTTCAACTTTGCCGACAAACCGTGTTGCAGCATCGCCGGGCAAAGTCTGAACCAATAGGAATAGTATAAAAGTTCCTAGCAGACATAAAAGGATCGTGCGTAGGATCGATTTGACAAATCGATTTTTACGTAATTTATTCAACATTCAAATACGTTATTTAATATTATTTTGAGGGTCGATCATTTAGTGGATTAACGATTAAGGATTAAAGGTAGCATTGACGAGCCAGGGGATACTCTGGAAACTATTTATATGCTCTAACCCTGCTCGGTGGGCACTCAATTGCTTCTGATAACCCCAAATCAAGTCTCCTCCCTGCTCATTAAGTTCAATACAAATTTCCTTGATTGCCTCTTGACGGGTCGACTCGTCCGGCGTGGCAGTGGCAATCGCCATTTGTTCCATAATGTTGTCAGAAGAATATCCCGATGCATTATAAGGAGAATCTTTGACAGCCTGGGAACGGAAGTCTACGAGTGGGCTGCGATTGATCCAATAGAACGTAAATGCCTGGGATTGATAGAGTTCTTCCATATTGGAAAAAAATGTCATGGGTTCGAGCTGCTCAATTGTTACAGTGACACCAACTTCTTCAAATTCTTGCACTAGGAATTCTGCTGCTGCGATCATTCCTGGAACGGTATCCGAAGCGACAATAGTAAACTCTGTAACACCTTTTTCTGCAAAGATGCGACTTGCCTCATCTTTACTCGCCTGAATTTGGGGCAAATCTTCTGGATAATCCTGATATCCCTTTCCTAACACATCGTTGCCAACTTCCCCTGCCTCACCAAGCAAAACTTGTACCATCTTTTCCCGATCTATCGTCAGTTTAGCTGCTTGACGAACTTCAGGATCATTAAACGGCGCAACTCTTGTATTTAAAATAAGATCTTTTGCAATGGCAGAATCTAAAGTTGGCTCTGGCATGACGATCTCTTCGCTACCCTTTAACTGCTGAGCCGTGACAGGATCAAGTCCCCAGGCATAATCAATTTCATTAGCCAATAATGCCTTTGCCTGTGACGCGCTGTCGGGAATTTGAATTATGTTAATTTCGGGAATATTGGGTTCACCTTTCCAATAATTAGGATTGGCTTTAAGAGAATAACCAGTACTGGGTGAACCGCCAACTAGAGTATAAGGACCGGCGCCGATGCCTGTAAACTTGCCTTGAGGGGCGATGGGAGAAAAATAACCGATACTTGATACAACAAAGTCCGACGTGGGACTATGAAGTTTTAATAAGATCTCATCGCCTTCGACAAAAGAATTCTCCAAGTCAATCACACCTAATATACTCTGGTAGTTAGGTGATGACGCACAGTAAGCAATCGATGCCAGGACATCATCTCCTGTTATGGGAGTGCCATCGCTAAATGTGACGTTTGGTCGCAGTTTGACCGTCCATTCATCCACCGTATCGTTGGGCGTGATGGACTCAGCGAGTGACATTTCTAATCCTGAATCTGTAACCAAAGCAAGAGAGTCATACAAGTTATACAACAGCATCATACCGCCGGGAGTGGTCACATCAGTTGGATCCAATGTGTCTGTCGGCGCAAACATCGCACCGATGCGTATAGGTTGAGATCCATCTGGTGAAGCAGCATCAGCGTCCGCAGACAAAGTAGTACCATCTTGGTCGCCGACATCACTGTCAGCAACTTCCGAACCGGCGTTATTTTCTGTGGTCTCTGCATCGACTACTTCAACAGATCCATCATTAGCGGCAGTGTCATCGCCGGACTCCTTTCCACCACCGCACGCCGTAGCTAAGATGCCAACGGCACACACTAGTGCAACAATTGATAAGAATTTCCTCATTTTTGAATTTTCCTTTCTGTTTCTATTCAAATTTCACATTCCATGTATCAAAATTTAGCGATTGCTTGCTAAACTAATTTCCAACCCGCATTTTGATACCGTTGCATCCAAAATCCATGATAAGGACCAGGATCTTGCACCAACTTTTGATGATTACCTATCTGAGCCACAGTGCCATTTTCCGCTAGTACGACAATTTTATCGGCAGCCTGTATGGTCTCTAGCTTATGGGCGATAACCAGCAAAGTTGAATGTTGCTTCAGTTCTTTCATTGATTTCACAATGTTGACTTCGTTTTCGGCATCGAGAGCCGAAGTCGCCTCGTCGAACAAGACAATCGGTGCCCGTTTTAGCAGCGCTCGGGCAATGGATACCCTCTGGCGCTCCCCTCCCGAAAGGGAACGTCCCCCCTCGCCACAGCGCGTTTTCCAGCCATCTGGCAAGCGGCGCACGATTTCACTTACGCCGGCCAATTCAGCAACTCGTTCTAATTCCGCCCGAGTCGCGTCAGGGCGGCCAATCAACACATTGGCTTCTAAGGTATCGTCAAAAAGATAGACATCTTGAAACACCATGGAAATTTGTTCCATTAGTTTCTCGGTAGTCAAGTCGCGCACATCCTGCCCCCCCACTGAGACTGAACCTGAATCTATATCGTAAAATCTTGCGATCAATTTCATTATTGTAGTTTTCCCACATCCTGAAGGTCCAACGATGGCACACATTTCACCCTGAGACACCACAAAATTGACGTTCTGTATGACGGGTTGTCCAGGATTATATGCAAATACGACATTTTCTATGACTATTTCGCCTGGTGATGTTATAGGTGCAGACGATTTAACTTCGGGCAGTTCATCGGTGTCCAAAATCTCGTCTAAACGGCCGAGCATCTGCCCCCTTTCCACAATGCCAAAAAGATTGTTAGAGACATCTTCTAACATCGTAATAAATCGCAGACTCATGCCGATAATAACAATGGTCTGCAACACCATCAGTTGTCCAGTTACAGCTAAGACGCCGGCTAAAACTATTAAACTGACCACAATAATCTGAGCAGCCATGCCGGACAAAATATTGCCTAAAGATCCCCATATCAGATTCTTTAATCCATACTTTTGACTTGCCGCAAAAGCTTCATTCAACACCTTATAATCAGTACCGACATGAGCGGACCTCAAAGCACCTTGATACTTGGCAAACTCCACTATACGCGATGCCAGGTTCTGTTCGGCCGGTTCACTCATCTTCTGCCCCCGGTCGACGCAGTGACTGGCAATATAAATAATCAAAGCATAAGTGGGTACGGCGATGGTTACGAGAAGACCAAAGCTCCTATTCCACGCCCAGCATCCGACAATAACGATTAAAGAACTGCCAACTCCCGTCAAGAAATTTTTATTAAAATGAGCCATGGACTCCATTAGATCTACCATCTCCTTGGACACAATGCGACTCATTTCACCGGCAGTATCTGCCTTAAATGCCCCCAGTGGCCAGTTAGCTATTTTGTGACCCAGTTTAAGAAGCATATGACGCATAAAGCCAAGACCAGCGATGTAGCATTGACGCACGCTAATATAATCAATAGCTGCTACAATCACTGCAATAGCGGCGAGTACAATCAACCAATGGGTAAAATACAGACCCCAGGACCGTTCTCCCGTCATTAATGACATGGAAATCGGTAACAAGATGACCAAGGCGATACCAATTAAGATTCCTTCGATTCCTGCCAGGATTAACCCCAATTTATAACGCTGCCAATGCTCAGGTTTTAGCCACCGCTTATAGCGCAATCCCAAAATTGCTTTACCTCTAAGCATGGGTCACCTCCTCCCGAACACTATCAACTCCTACTGACACATGGGCTTCGGTGCCCCAATCAACGGTTCCGCTTTGGGCGACAACAGACCGGTAGTGATTATTATTAATTAAATCCTCATGTCTGCCACGGGCGGCAATGTGACCGCGCTCCATGACAACGATCTGGTTGGCACCACGAATGGCTCCAGGTCGATGGGCGATGACTAAGACGGTTCTACCTTTTACTAAATGACTGAGCGCTCGTTGAATCTCCGCTTCAGAATCCGGGTCTGCAAAAGCCGTCGCCTCGTCCATGATCAAAATTGGCGCATCGGCCAAAATAGCCCTGGCAATTGCTACCCTTTGTTGTTCGCCGCCGGAAAGTTCGCAATCTTGACCTAGAATGGTATCGTAAGCAGCAGGCAATGCCATGATCGTGTCATCGATCTGGGCCGCTTGGGCAACCTGGCGCACCTCCTCCAATGATGCCGTGGGCTTCGCTAGGGCAATATTGTTGCGAATCGAGGTATGTAAAAGCATCGCGTCTTGGAGCACAAAGGAAACATGATCATAAAGTTGATCAAAACTCATATCCCGCAAGTCCACACCTCCGATCTTAATAGAGCCGGCATCAGGGTCGGCAAACCTAGCCAGCAACATTGCCAGCGTAGATTTTCCAGAGCCGGATGGTCCCAAGAGTGCTGTCACACTGCCTTCGGGAAGATAGACGGAAACATCTTCTAAAGCCACTGTCTCGCCGTAAGAATAGGTAACATTGTTAATTTCCACAGAGCAGCCGGCGGGAGTCTTGGGTGAGCTCGTTTCCGACATTTGAGGCGTATCTAAAAGTTCACAGAGTCGTACTGCTGCGGAACCTGCCAGTTGGTATGACCAAACTATTTTGGTAATGGTTATTAGGGCACTAGGCAAAGTAAGAGCGACAAGGGTGGCTACAAGGACAGCAGGCAACGAAACGATACCTGCTTCAATCATCAAGACACCGCCACCTAAACACACCAATAGAATAAGTGGTGTCGATACAACACTCTGGGCGAGACTTGATCGACTAACTAAGGGCATACACCAGTCATAGTAAAAATCAGCATAATCATTTGCCGCCTGCTTAAAATTTTCATGGGTCTCGCCCACCTTAGCAAAGGCTTTGACAACTTTAATGCCCGCAACAAGTTCAACCATATGGGCAGAGACCTCCGCCAACTTGTTGTCCATAGCAACTGTTTTCTCGCCCATGCCTTTCATTGACCAGCTGTAGAGAAGTAAAAATAGTGGAATTGTACCCACTGAAAGCAGCCCCAACCGCCAATCTAATATAAAGCAGTAAATCATTAAACTGAGTGGTGATATGATGGCATTTAAACGATCAACCGGTCCGTGGGCAATTAGGGTATGGACCATTTTTGTATCATCCTGCACCCCTTTTCGAACTTTTCCCGAATTATTTGTATCAAACCAAGCCAAGGGCGCACCTGCTAGTTTCTCCACAATACGTCGCCGCAGCTGATTGCGCAGTTTTATATCGGCAATATGGGTGATCAACAACCCCAAAAAATACAAAAAAAGACGCATACAGAATGCGAATATAAGAAATCTAAGGTTTTGCCGAACAGTTGGTGCATCCACAGGTTTGGCTTGCTGATAAGCGGTTAAAAAAACTTGACCGAGTTTAACCAAAGCGACATAAGGCGCTACATTCAACACACCTGAAATAAAAGTCAAAACTTGGGCAACAATTACATATGAACGAATCGGTTGAGCTAGCCTTTTCATTGCATTTTGACCTGCCTGCGCCTTTTGTTTACTTGTCTGATCGCGTGTCATAAGATAAGCCTCGTGTCATTGAATGTCAGTACCATAGGTCAATTTAAGTAAGATTCAACTCTGTTTGGTTAGGTTTAGCTAACCCGCAAGTTAGCATTAGCTTACCGTTCATTTTAAATTCTTGCAAGTAAATCTGTAAGATTCGAAAAAAATACTAAAAATCATTTAATTTTAGGTATATATACAATACAGTAGTGACATATATTGAGAATTGGCGTGCAAGACATTTGGATATTTATGCACCGCCGCTTGTGAAATATTTGTTTATCGTTTCCAAGGTATACATCGATTGACCTTTTTGCAGTAAAGTATGTACGCATCGCCATAAAGATTCAGCAACCAGCGCTCTTCTGTATTCTTCATGAGGATTGTTAAAAAAGCCCAAAAAATCAATGGTATTAACATCAAAAAATATTTGAAAACAGAAACAAGATGCCACTAAATATAAAATTAAATGCCACATAGGGAATGGTGCACCCAAGCATAAATACCCGTAGTGACTAATTGATTGGACAAGATATGTCTGTCAATTTTTGCTTGCAGCACGGCCAATAGCCACATGGCAATACCGCCTAAAATCATCAGACATCCGATGACAATCAGTGGCCATTTGATTGAGCTGATGTCTCCAGTCGCCAATATTTGACGACGTTCTAACAGAATGCCTACAGTCGTTAAAATAAGACATACAATAACATAGATGGGACCCACCCCTCGCATTGGCAAATGTTGTTCATTAGCCATCTTTTTCCTCACTTAAGTTAAATCACTTTGACGAAATTATGTGCTCAAATTATAATTTAGTTAGCTTCAACTAACAAGTCTTTAAAGTGTTAAGTTAAAATAATGTAATTTAGAGAAAGGCATCCCTAGAGGCAAAGTAAACAATGCAAACAATAACAGTATCAGAAGCCGGTTTTCATGGCATATTTCACTCTCCTAAACAAACTGAACACCATCACTTGGCTGTTATTGTCTTAGGTGGCAGCGAGGGTAACGAAAACATTCCTATAAACGTTGGTCGGTTATTTGCAGATCGAGGTATATTTGCTATGGGTGTGTGCTATTGGAATGTGCCCGGACTACCCAACGATTTAATTCGAGTTCCCATCGATCCAATTGAAAATGTCATTGCCTGGTTGGAGGACAGAAATTTTTCTGAAATTTATATTTACGGCATTTCGGAAGGGGCAAAATTAGCTTTACTGTGTGCCGCTCACATGACCAAAATTCGCGGTGTCATCGCCCTCTCACCTATGCACTGTCTCTTCTCAGGTATGAAGGTCGGCAAAGGACTTCTCGGGAAATCCTTTGTCGATTGCGCGGAATTCACCTACCGCGGTAAAGATTTACCTTATATAAAAGTTAAATTAACCTATGGCAAAGCCCTGAAAAATCTAATTTTAGAACGACAAATTAACCTGTCTTATATTTACGAAAATGCCTTAGTCGAAAATGCCTTGGTCCAAGATGTTTCTCCAGCTGAAATACCAGTAGAAAATATTCAAGGCGACATCTTATTGATTTATGCCGAAGATGATCTTATGTGGCCCAGCGCCAGAGCCGTAAAATCCATTGTACAACGATTAAAACAACATAATTTCCCCAACAAAGTAACGGCAATCAGTTATAAAAAAGCCAGTCATATCTTAATTCCCCTTTCTCCACTCCAATTAAAAATGTTTAAAATTGAACGTCAGGAACCAGTAGCCTGTCTTCGCAGTCGCAGCGATGGATTTGAACAGACGATCAATTGGCTTTTAAATAAAGAATCCAGATCGACTGTTAACATCTCTAGATAATGATTTAAAATTATCAAATTTTTTCATAACTTCTGCAAAAGTGTAACTTTTGTTTAAGAATTAAACATTTTACTGTGATAAAGTGCAGTTCAGTTGTAGCTTTTAATTTTAAATATCCAGCTACAAATAATTTTGAACTTAAACAACCAATTTAGGAGGAGTGTGTCATGAAACGTTACATCATCGTCGGCGGCGTAGCAGCGGGAGCTACTGCAGCTGCTAGATTGCGTCGACTCGACGAACAGGCAGAAATTATTTTGATCGAGCGCGGACCCAATGTCAGTTACGCTAACTGTGGATTACCTTACTATATCGGCGGCGAAATTGCTCAAAGAAAAACCTTGTTTGTCGCTACTAAGGAATCTATAGAATCAAAATATAATGTACAAGTTTGGGAAAACTGTGAAGTGACAGCAATCGATCCCGAAGCCCATACAGCAGAGGTCTTAAATAAAAAGACTGGTCAGTCCACAACCGAATCTTATACACAACTTTTGCTTTCGACGGGCTCCTCTCCGGTTGTCCCTCCTTTCCCCGGCGTCGACAGTTCAAGAGTCTTCACGCTATGGACTGTGCCGGACACCGACCGAATCAAAAACTTTATTGATACCGAAAAGCCCAAACGAGCTGTCGTTGTAGGCGGCGGATTTATCGGTCTCGAAATGGTAGAGAATTTAGTTCATCTAGGCATCGCCGTTGATTTAGTGGAAATGATGCCCCAAGTCATGGCGCCCTTCGATCCCGACATGAGCAAAATCATCGAGAATCATCTGGCTGAACAAGGCGTCCGTCTCCATCTCGGAAAGGGACTCGTCTCCATCCATGATGACGGTCGCCGTCTTCTTTTGAATGACGATTCAGAAATCCACTGTGATATGGTACTGCTATCCATAGGTGTACGTCCCAACAATGACCTCGCCAAACAACTTGGCTTAGATATGGCACAGCGCGGTCATGTTGTCACCGACGACAATATGCGGACCAGCGTTAAAGACATCTACGCCGCTGGCGATCTAATCGAAAGCACAGACTTTTTAACTGGAGACAGAAAATGTGTACCCCTAGCCGGACCTGCCAACAAACAAGGGCGTATCGCCGCCGACACCATGGTAGCCGATGCCCATGCAGATGAGGCAGACGGTTTTAAATTGGGTCCCAGCGCCCGTTATGACGGCACCCAAGGTACAAGTATTGCTAGAATTTTTGACCTCTCATGTGGCTCAACCGGACTAAATGAAAAAGCATTAAAAGCAAAAGGTCTTGAATTTGGCAAAGACTATTCATATTCACTTTTACATCCCCAATCCCACGCAGGTTATTTTCCTGGTGCACTACCCATGACTATTAAGCTCCTCTTCTCCTTGGAAGACGGCAAAGTTTATGGTACGCAGATAATCGGTTATGACGGCGTCGATAAGAGGGTTGATGTCATTGCCACAGCCATCCGTTTTAAGGCAAACATCTATGACTTGACTCGCCTGGAACTCGCTTATGCCCCGCCCTATTCCTCTGCGAAAGATCCGGTTAACTTCGCAGGCTATGCTGCCACTAATATTTATGAAAATATTACCCATCCTGTTACCTGGGAACAGGCTTTTGAAGAGACAAAAGAAGAAGGCAAAGATTTACTGGATATCCGTGAACATACCGAACGCCTGGCTAGCATCATTGAAGGTATCCAGCACATCCCATTGACCGAAATCAGAGGGCGCATGGACGAACTTGATAAATCCAAAACCTACTATGTCTTCTGTTCCGTCGGTCTGCGTGGCTATATTGCCGAACGCATACTAAAGCAAGAAGGCTTTGATTGTCGCAACATCCTTGGAGGAATCCGGACTTGGAAAGCCCTTTATGATACCGATACATCGGTATCTCTGGAGGATCAGTCCGATCTGCCACAGGATTCTGACCGGTCCGCGCCGACATTAGAATCTGTTCCCGCTGCAGGTACTGTCAAATTAGAATCTCTCAATGTATGTGGACTCAGCTGCCCCGGTCCCATCGTCGAAGTTGCTAAGACCATCGAGACTCTAGAACCCGGCACTCATCTGTATGTAACAGCCACCGATCCAGGTTTTACTAAGGATATTCAGGCTTGGTGTGAAAACACCGGCAACCGCCTCGTGAAAAAGGGACGGGAAGGCAAGGAGTGGTTTGCCGAAATACAAAAAGGCGGCGGTGATCCCGCGGCGGACGACACAACTCCGCAAACAGCCCAATCTGCTCCTAGAGCAAACGAGAAGACAATGATTGTCTTTAGTGGTGATCTAGATAAAGCTATCGCCTCTTTCATAATCGCCAACGGTGCTGCTGCCATGGGCAACAAAGTTAATATGTTCTTTACCTTCTGGGGCTTGAACATTCTCCGACGCGATCAAAAAGTGCCGGTTAAGAAAGACTTTATGAGTAAAATGTTCAGTGGCATGATGCCCCGCGGCAGCCGCAAACTCGGTCTTTCTAAAATGAACTTTGGCGGCGCAGGCAAGAATATGATTCGTAATGTCATGAAAAAGAAAAATATTGCTTCCCTTGAAGAGCTGATTCAACAGGCAAAGGAAGCCGGTGTCAAGATGACCGCCTGCCAAATGTCAATGGACGTCATGGGCATCACCCATGAAGAGTTGATCGATGGTGTCGAAGTCGGTGGCGTGGCTTCTATGCTGAACGATAACGATCGCTCAAACATGAACCTCTTCATCTAAAAAGGGCTCTGTTAGAACCCTTCGCACTTAAAAACAAAGTATAACTTGCGAAAAATTTTGATAAACAATAAAATCCGCTTCCTTCTAGGTCAGCCTAGATGGAGGCGGTTTTTTAAAGCTTGATTTATATAAGTTAGTGTTACAAATAACTAAAGGTCAACAATTAGCATTCCTCATCTTCGTCATCAATACAATCCATACAAATACCGTAATATATTAATTCGCTGTGATCCACTTGCGCACATGGCAATTCACTGCATTCAAGTTGAGGCGGTTCGACGGACGTATTCCAGACACGATGACATTTTTTACAGTAAAAATGGGAATGGGAATCCAGCAGAGCATCGTAGCGCGTTTCCGTATTGCCCGTGTGTAGTGATTTCAACACACCCTTTTCCTGCAATATATTTACATTGTTATAAATCGAGGCTGGAACACAGTGTATTCCTTGCTCTCGCAAAGCAAAATAAATAGCTTCACTCGATGGATGGTCCTCTGACTCCATCAAAAATTCAAGAATCGCCAAGCGGATGCCCGTCACCTTTAAACCATGATCCTGCAATACCTGGGCGAGTTTAGCATGTTGCTTAATATCCATATTATACTCCGTAATGATTTAGACTATATCTATTCTATCAATTAATACTCAGAATTTTCATTTAGTAATCATGATTCATCTATATATTATTTTAGTTTAATTGTTATAACAGTAATTTTTAGTAACAGATCTCACGTTAATTGTAATCTTTTACTAAACAAGTAAGAAACCATACCAATATTTATCTGTCATGTTAGAATATGCTCTAGAAATCTATTTCGGAGGAAACACCGTGTCTCGTAAAAAGCAAACTCATACTGATCATGATTTACATATAATTAAGTCTGATGAACTGGGTACAGCGCCGATCAAGCCACTGATCGGCCGACTTGCCTTTCCCACGATCATTGCTCAGGTTATCAACATACTCTATAACATTGTCGACCGAATGTACGTCGGTCACATACCAGAGACAGGCACCTTGGCCTTGACAGGTCTAGGCGTAAGCGCTCCGCTGGTTATCCTGGTATCTGCTTTTGCCAACTTTATCGTCGGCGGCGGTGCACCGTTGGCTGCTATTTATTTAGGTAAAAAAGAACCCGAGCAATCTGAAAGGATTGTCGGTACCGCCTTTACTTTATTAGTAGGCATGGGCATTATTCTAATCGGACTTGGCTATATTTTGAAAAAACCTTTGCTTTATCTATTTGGCGCCAGTGACCGCACATTTCCTTTTGCCGATCAATATACGAGTTGGTATTTGATCGGTACCATATTTGTCATGTTGGCCCTTGGTTTAAATGCATTTATTACTGCCCAGGGGAAATCCAAGATCGCTATGTTTTCGGTATTAATTGGTGCTATAACAAATATTGTACTCGACCCAGTGTTCATCTTCTTACTTAATTTGGGTGTCAAAGGCGCAGCCATCGCCACTGTCATTTCCCAAGGTGTTAGCGCCCTCTTTGTTTTGCGTTTTCTTAGTTCAGAAAAAAGTATTATTCGACTGAGGAAAGAAAATTTAAGACCTGATCCCGCTATTGCCAAACGAATCTATATTAACGGCAGTGGCACATTTATAATGACCTCGACGGAAAGTGCAATTACACTGGTATTCAACCGAGGTCTATTGAACTACGGTGCAGATATTTACGTAGGCGGCATGACCATTATGCAGAGTGTCATGCAGCTCTTGGTTATGCCAATCAACGGATTTTCTATGGGCGTTCAGCCTTTAATCTCCTATAATTATGGAGCAGAAAACAAACAAAGGGTGAGAGATACCATTAAGTATTCATTGATTATTGTCTGTTCCGTTATTGTCGCATACTGCACCCTTGTCCAACTTTTCCCAGGTTTGTTTGCACGTATCTTTTCCTCAGATATGGAACTCATATCATTGGTCAAACAATTATTGCCAATTTACATGCTTGGTATGTTTCTCTTCGGTCTTCAAATGGTTGCTCAAATGGTCTTTGTGGGCACCGGACAAGCCGGTAAGAGTATTTTTCTAGCTATGCTCAGAAAGGTCATTGTACTCATTCCCTTGGCGATTATTTTGCCTAGATTTATCGGTGTCGTCGGTGTTATAAAAGCTGAACCCATTGCCGATTTTATTTCTGCCTCTACTTCTGGTGTCATGTTGGCTTACTGGATCAAAAAATATGGCAAAGAGTCAACAATTTCTAACAGTAGAAAATAAACCTTCGATTGTGATTTAAGTGACTTCACCTTTTTAGAGTTTTTGTCACAGCGTCGGCAGCCAGTTTACCTGTAAGAATCGCAGTGGGAATACCTGCAGGACTAAAGGTCCACTGTCCGCACTGATAAATGTCGGGCAAGGGGGTATTGATGGATTTAGTCATTTTTGTAAATTGAGTGATCGACGGCACTGTCGGATTGGCAAAAGACCATCCCGCGATGCCTCCCTGCTTATTACCTGTCCTGCGCTCGATTGTCACAGGTGTTCCGCAAATAACAAAGATAATTTGATATCTTAAACCGGGAAAAATACTCTGCTCTAAAACAGAGATCACCTGCTCTATGCAGTAGTCTTTAAATTCTTTATATTGTCCTCGACTGAGAAAATGTTTAACCAATTCATAGTCTATCAAAGTGCTAACCACTAAACCGGTCTGCCCATAAGGCGCCAATGATGCATCCCGAAGAACGGGGATGGATATTTCGTAGGTTGTCTTTGCTAAATAATCTTTTAACCAGCTATATAAACTCGTCTCATCGTCATCTCGAACACTGTTTTGACCCCAATGACCGATTGACGAAAGACCTGTTGGACAAGCTGTATAAAAACAATGGGCACCGGTCGTTGTACGAAAACATTCAGATTCGCGGTCAACAGCAATAAATAAAGTTAATACAGAATCTGCCGCCTGACTGTTCGCAGTTAGATCGCGTAGCCGCTCAATTTTGCCGGTAAATGGTTCTTTTAACAGAGAATAAAAAGTTGTCTGATCAGCAGCCCAGACCAGCTGCTCATAACCTACTTCGCTGAGAGGGACCACTGCTTCGAGTTCCATTTGGTTGGTCCTGGTCACTGTCAATCTTTTCTGTAATTGATCCACTCCATCCACTTTGGTCTCTGTCCAAATCACACCGCCATTTTCTATTATATAGTCGGTCAACGTCTCCGCCAGTTTACCTGTGCCCCCCACAGGATACAAATAATCTAAATATAATCCAAAATAACTAAGCGCAAAAAAAGCCGGCGTATCTTTAAAAAAGTGTTGGGCAACGAGGTCAATTAAAGCCTCACAACGGGTAAATTGCCGTAGAAATGGGTAGACCGGTTGGTTAAACTTTTTAATCTTATGCATGCTTTTTAAATATTTAAAGAACCAGGGCAAAAGTGTAGATTTGAGATATGCCTTATTATTTTTGTAATCCATAAAAAGCGGGTTGTCGATGCCGTAAATGACATCTAAATAACCCATGATTTCACTGATCACATAGACGATGTGATTGATTTCTGTCATTTGTTCTGGAAAATATCTTTTTAATAAAGCACCATAGTCATTGACACTTGCCTTTGAGTTTAAATTGATCCAATCCAAAGCAATGCCAATTGAGACAGGGTTTTCTATAAAATCAATTTCTATTCCCAAACTTCGCAGCATCGGACAGATGATACCAGAATTTTCAAAGGCTCTAGCTCCGCTATCAAAGGCAAATCCTTTATGCCAAAAGGTGTTGACTAGACCTCCCGTCTTTGCACTTTTTTCAACCAATAAAGTTTTTATGTTATTTTGACATAAATACGCTGCGCAGGTCAGACCAGCGATGCCGCCTCCCACTACCAAAGCAGGATAGTTTTGTATCCTTTCAGTCTCTGTTTTTCTAGAAACAGCACCAAAACTCTTTGCAGTTTTTGTTTGAGTCCCCATAAATATCTCAATATCTTTTATTTAACAATCCCATTTATCTAAAAACGAAATAACCTGTCGAATGGCTACTGGTTTCTGTCCTTCTACAGCATAGATACAAGTCTTTTCATATCGTTCCAACATTTCGTGTTCTACAGCTCCTTCGGACCAACACTTTTTGGCACCGACAAAATTGCCCACAACGACCCGACGCATAATGCCAGACACATCTGTTACTTTACGATTGGCACAGGTGGGTCTTTCACAAAACCGGCAACGGAAGGCCTCATTCATTATTTTTTTCTCAGAATCACTGTAATCTGAAAAGAGCTGATCCCTAGTAAAGGGTTTAGTGACCTCATTCACATATTGTGTCATTCCTGGTCGATAGACGAATGTCTCCTTGCCTAAATCTTTGAGCAACGCATTTGCAGCCGATAACCCCGACGTCGTCACTGTTGGTGTACCTGTCCCCATAACCGTGGACTCGCCACAACAATATAGGTTCGGCCACTCCGTCCGTGTGTGCAAGCGATGAAACATATGCTGACCTATTTTTTGCTTTGGACCGGCAACGGCACCGCCATTTTTTAATGTATAGCGTTCAATCGTACTAGGTGTGGCAACTTCTGCATAATGGATCGACTGACTGATTCCTGGAAATCGTCTTTCTAAGACCTGGATCAGGCGATGCTGTTCCCGATCTTTTGCTGTCTGATATGCATTTTTGTCCATGGTCGCCCAATCTTCGAATGAGGGACCAATGGCCATAATTACATGGACGTCTGCAGGACACAAGGTTTGGTCATCAATACTGGAGATATAGACCGTCACTTCGCTTTCATCCAAAGCTGCCGGATTGCCGATCAGCATCTCTATAGGCAGCGTTCCATCCGGAATAACAGCTCGATCCACAACAGCATACAAAACCACACTGGGGTAAGTAGGTTCTTGACGTTTTGCCCACTCACGCCGCTCTTCTGTCGAGTGAATGGATTCAATCAGCTTGCCGTACAAATTCCATACCGTACCTGCATAAATGATATTGGGCGCTCGAATTACTTCACCAGTCGTCAATTTTACACCGGTAATTTCCTCTGCCTCGAAAACTATTGTTTCTACTTCCCTCTGAAGCAACATATCGCCGCCGTTCTCTTCAATCACTTTCTCAAGCTTACCCGGCACAAATAAAGTAGATCCCGCCGGATAATAACTGCCTCCCACGTGATTATCGACAAACATGACCGCTGCTAAAATAGCTGGCGCTTCCTCTACCGTTGCATAACAATAGGTGGATGTCATCTTATCAAAGAACTGAAATATTTCAGGATTAGAAAAATATTTGCTTAAAACTTCTTTTGCACTCTTATTGAGATAGCTCAAAAATCGAATATATGACAGAGGATGTCTGAGAAAACTTTTAAGAGCTAATTTAGGATCCGTCTCATCCGGCGTTGTGTAATTCGGTGTTTCCACCAAAACATGATGATACAACTTGGACATATCCCGATAAAATCGAAGGATATTATCTTTTTCATCTGGAAAAAGCTTAGCCAACTCATCGGCAAACTTGGATACATCTGGCCAAAACGGTATGGACTGTCCTTTAAAATGAACACAATACAATAAATCGTGTTTGATCATTTGAATCGGTTCTTCCAAACTGTTAAAGACAAAACGATGGGCATTAAATCCTTGTTCACCAAATCCATAGAGCATGGCGGCACCATTATCGAAAGTTTCAGCTCCCCGTCTAAAAACCCCACAAGTTCCACCTGGATTATAGTTGCGATCAATTACTGCTACTTTAAGGTCGCGTTTGGCAAGCAGACTGGCAGCTGTTAAACCAGCTAGCCCTCCGCCAATTATAAGAACATCATAATGCACACTCTGTCTCCTTTTTACAGTTTTATAGATTTATTTTATCATTTCTGGACCGTCAACAATCATTTACGGTTGTGAAATGGTTGCAGAATATTAAATATAGCTTCTGTAACTTTTAAATTTTCACAAGAAAGAGCCACCTCAGAGGGGCGTTGAGGTGGCTCAGAAAACATGTAGATGTCAATTATTTATCTTTTTTATTTATCTTTTTTAAATGTTAAGTACCATGCTAAGCGATCAATATCCGCATCATCCCATTCCATTCTGTCTCTAGCGTCAGGTGTGGTCGACGGAGGGGGAACAATGACGTCTTTACCAGGTTCCCAGTTAGCAGGTGTAGCTACACTATCTTTATCTGCTTTCTGCAAAGCAATGACGATTCTTTTAATTTCATCCATATTACGACCGGTAGAAGCTGGGTAATACAGAATAGTTCTTACGATACCTTTGTCATCTATGACGAAGACGGCACGAATTGTTGAGGTGCTGCTGTCGCCATGGAGCATGCCATATTTGCGAGAAACATTCATCGAAATATCTTCAATCAAGGGGAAGTCAATCTTTAAATTCTCGATGCCATTCCAAGATATAGTTTCTAAATCACGTAACCATGCTATGTGTGAATGCATAGAGTCAATGGACAGTCCAACAAGTTCGGTATTAAGTTCTTTGAACTCATCGGCCATTGACGCAAAGGTCATGAACTCTGTCGAGCAGACTGGAGTAAAGTCGGCTGGATGAGAGAACAAAATAACCCATTTGCCTTTAAAGTCGTCTGGGAAACTGATCTTGCCCTGAGTTGTGTCGGCTTCAAAATATGGTGCTTTGTCGCCAATTAACGGCATATTGATAACTTCTTCTTCGCAATATTTCTTGTCTTCCATGAATTTTTCCTCCTATTGGATTAATTCCTGTGTTTGTAAATTTGATGTGTTTATATTTATAATCTCAAAACCTTTGAATCGAATTTTCAATCGGTCTGAGATGGGGAGCAATTGGGACATATCCCCAGATAATTAATTGTCTTTTTCTTTAAATGACTTCCTGATAATTCATTATTTAAGTGAGTCTGTAAAGCCTGTTCCAGTTCATTGCTCATATTTAAATTAAAAATGTTACCACATTCTTGACAATAAAAATGACAATGATCTTTGGTATCGACATCATACCGGCGCTCATGGTCACCAAGTTCTAACTCTTGGAGTAGTCCTGCTTCAACAAAAGTTTTAACATTATTATAGACCGTAGCTCTGGATAGACTTAGATTGCCAGATTCTTTAAGTTTTCGATAAATCATTTCACATGTAGGATGGTCACGATGATCTACCAAGTATTGTAAAATTTCGATCCTTTGGTTTGATACCGCTAAATCGTTATCCTTTAACAATTGAATTATATCGATTTCAATTTTATACCCTTTCTAATATTAGATTGATTCTAATGTAACAAATGATCTAAGTTATTTCAAGGTCAACTTATTCAAATTTGGCAATGTTTAAAATTAGTTCTTAATATTAACAATTTATCAATCATTCAGCTCTCGATTGAATTAATTAGAGCTATCGCCCGAGAAACCCCAAGTGCTTTAGCCTTGGGATGAGAGGGAGTTTTTCTTGAATTGATACTTATATAAATAATAGGTTTATGGTATATATCTACTATGAAGAGTAAGTATAGAAAAACAAAAACAACTGTATTTTGTTGTCGTTATCACGTTATCTTTTGTCCTAAGTATCGGC
>JAAYOA010000128.1 GCA_012520525.1 Clostridiaceae bacterium
ACGTACTCTAAAATCTTTCTGTCCTCATATGTTAAATGCTGACCACGTTTCCGTTTTTTGTTACAATGTAATTGGCTCAAGGTGATTCTCCTTTGTATATATTGTCAATTACATTGTACAGAATTGCCGAGAGCCTTTTTATTTCATTTCATCTTACAACTCGCCAACTAGTTAATTAAAAACTAAAAAGAGTAGATTGACAATTTAAAGGAGACACGAGCTGTTGATAATGCCCTGTCAATGTTTCAGACAGGGCATTAAGTGAGCGATCCGAGGCTAAAGCACTGAGGAGGTCCCGACCGAAGGCTACTAACTAAAATAGCGGTGTCGTCCTCAAGTCTTCCGCTTTTTTCCTAGCTTTTCGCCGCTTTCCTTGAATGGCAAGGAAGACAATGGATACGACTAGACAGACCAACAATGCTATGAAGAGAATACCCGTCAAAAGCGTATTTTCAGCATAATGGGGCATAATGACTCCACCCAACAAATTGTAGAGCATATGCATACCAATAGGTACTAACAACGATTCACTCCACACATAAAGTAGGGAGAAGGCGATACCGGCTGGCAGTACATAGACTGACTGAATTAATTTCATGTGCATAACAGCAAAGATCACCGCCCCAATTAAAACAGCAGCCCAATCTGATATGACTCGCTTTAGTTCGCCCACGATAATACCTCTAAACAATAGTTCTTCGGCGATTGGAACAAGTATAACCAGAATCAAAATTTCTTCCCATAGACTAAAACCGGTTAAAGAATCAGAAAACTCCATATAATAATTAAGTTTATCTTCTATATAAGGTACTTGTTCAGCTAAAGCAGTAAATCCCATAATAATTAAATTTGCTAATCCAAGCGTACCTAGGGCACTTAAAATACCGCTAAATATATAACTCGGGTGCTGTGGTTTCATTTGAGTAAAATACACATCTCTCTTTTTGCGATATAGGATGTATATCACAAATAAGATGATTTCAAGCACTGCCGAAGCGATCATCGCCGGTCCCATAATGCTATCGACAAGTTGGATGGCATAAAACTCAAAATCCATACCGTTAAACGGTATGCCAGTTTTTGCTAAATAAATAATTATAACAACAAATTGGGCGATAAATTGCGCAACAAAGTAGGCTAATATTGCCAGGATCGGCGCAATAATAACCCGGGCTGTAAAGGGCTGCTTACCTGGTTTAATCAACTGAGATGGTGTTCTAGATTGATTGGGAAGTTGACCATAAAAGCCTTGTCTTTGATGCTGGTATTGTCTTTGATGCTGGTATTGGAATCCCGGTTGTGTGGATTGGACTGACTGGCGTTGGTCGAATGCTTCATAACCAGATTGGGGAGCATATCCTGGGTGATTCGTTCGTTGCGTATATCCATAACCCATCTGAGGCTGGTAGTTGTAATTCGATTGTAATGGATCGCGGTAACCCGAGTGAGGATGATGACTCAAACGCGGTTGAGACGGATGGCTATAATCTTCATAGGGTTGATGATCGTAACTCCGTTGAGATGGATCGTTATAAGATCGGTCTGAAGGTTGTCGGTCATTTCCAAGCGGTTGCGAATGTTGTGTTGAATCCGTTGAATTATTTTTTGCGGAATCGAATTGAGAATTCATTTTTCTTCCCTCGTTCGTCTTACTTTTTTGTCAGTCTCACTTCATACTTGTCAACCATATAAGACGGACCATAGGATTGCTTAGCTTTATGCAGACCTTCAATACCCATATCTTCTTCACGATTAATCCAAAGGGTATCTTCGCATATGGTCTCAGCCGTCAACTTATTGATGACAGCATAGGATCCCCGGTAAGAAACATCGGCTTTCTCTATATGAACAATGCACGTATCCTTTGCACCCGGTGAAACCATGGAAAAAGCCACCAAATCTTTGCCGACCCAGAGTGTTCCGCCGCTCATCTCTAGCTCATCAAAATAACGGAATAAAGTTTGTGTTGGCACATAGTCGCTCTTTCTCAAGTCTTCTAAATTCTCAGTTTTTTCCTCGCCCCAATCTGAAACGAGATTTAAACAAACTTCTTCATCTTCTTTTTGCAGAGGTCTAAACTCATAAAACGGATACGCCCTCATAAATTTATTGACATGATTGCGCTTGCCATTATAAAATTTTCCCCTCAAAGTTTGAAGATTCTCTGCTGCATAGACATAGTCTGAAAAGGCAGGTTTCATAAGAATTTCAGATTCATATTTGTCTAAAAAATTAAAATATTGCAGATCACTTTTTTCTAAATAGAGAAAACGAA
>JAAYOA010000129.1 GCA_012520525.1 Clostridiaceae bacterium
AATATAAATATTAAGTATCTAATAATACTACTGAATAAAGTTATATTTGCAATAGTACGGATGTTACTGCATAAAATTAAATTTTGATGTATAATTCGTCTGACTTAAATTAGCAGTATGCAACTCCTATAAATTTCATACTAATTCAGCAAAATTTACGAGATTTTACTAATTTTTATTCATATAAACTTAAAAATATCACCCAATGCGTAAATTCTATACACTTCGGGTGATATTAAATTTTTGTTAAATTCCTAAAAATAAACTAATATATACAAAATTATTGAAAATTAGAGGGCAAACTTGCAGTAATAAAGTTTATCGTCCTCGGTGTCGTAAATTGCAAAGATATAGTCATATTTACTTTTTTCCTCTTCGTCGGCTGTTTCCAAATAGTCCATGTCAATCACTCGGTAATAGCCCTCCGTGACCACTGGAAATATAGCCTCGTCGTCGCCATCATGCAGGATAGGTGCTTTGACATATTGACCATTGCTCATGCCATAAACTGTCAAATTTAATTCGTCGGAGAGAGGCATGTCCTGCCAATCAGAGCTTTCTTTTATTGTGTTAAGAACATCAGACCCTTTTACTTCGATCGTTGTATAGGTAATTCTATAACCTGTGCTGTTCCGATATGTACCTGAGGCAACCGTCCGTCCATCGAGTTCACCTAGCCCCAACTCACTGCCGATTTGAGCCATCTTTTTACCACCACCACACGCAGCAAGTGATAATGTCAAGACCACAACCAAGGTCATCGCTAGAATAAATTTAATCCGTTTTTTAACGTGTTTTGCCATATTATACGCCTCCATATCAATAAGCAAGTATTGTTTCAATTGGACTATAAATGACCCATGTTAAGAACAGATTAAATATTTTAAACTCTCCTTGAAGATGCGTAAATTTCTCAGCTATTACTGATCTTAAACGTTGCCAAGGCGAACCCGATTTAAATACCTAGTGGCAATGTCATAAAACTCGGTTAATACGGCTTGACTCGTGGCGTCTTCATCATATCGATAGCGAGGAAAATAGCGTGTAATGTGGAGAGGCATATCAGGATCTATTGTGCTCAAATATTTGACTTGTTCCTTAAATAATTCTTGATCATCGGATATACCGGGAACGATTAACGTCGTGACTTCCACATGACTAGCTATGTTAGCTAGGCGAATTGTTCTCAGTGTCGTATCTAAATCCCCTCCGAGCCTTCCGTATATCTCCTTCGAAAAACTTTTCAGATCAATGTTCCAGGCCGTGATATAAGGCAATAATTGATTTAAATACGCCTCATTAATCTGACCATTGGTAACCACGATGGTCTCTAAATTATGCTGTCGAGCTATTTGGGCGGTGTCGCGAACATATTCGAAGCCGACCAGCGGCTCATTATAAGTAAATGCAATGCCAATGTTATCGTCTTTTCGCTTGACCAAGGCTAAAGCTACAAGCTCCTTAGGTGAAACATAACGTGTTGTATAATCACCGACTTTGGCCCGAGCAATTGTGTGATTTTGGCAAAATAAACAATTCATATTACAGCCAAAAGTTCCAACCGACAGCACATTATAGCCCGGTTTAAAAAAGGCTAATGGTTTTTTTTCGATAGGATCCAGGGCAACCGAAAGAAGTTCTCCATAGTTGAGGGATTTAATTTCGCCATCTAAAACGCCGCGGGCTTGGCAGAATCCTGTCCCTCCTTCGGGAATCTGGCAAAGTCTGGGACATAATTCACAGGTCAGGCGATCACCAGCTGTTTTTGCCGATCTGACGTCCTCATATGGAGTGGTATTTAATACCTCATTGGGCGACTCAAAAAGGGTATCTTTATTCTCTATAGTGCTCATTTTATTCATGGCGGATCACTTCAAATCGTTCCATCTCAAAAGATTCGTCCGAGCGAATCCCTGCTTTCTGTAAGGCAATGCTCAACTGAGTTGCCACATCATCGATCCCTTCCAACCGTGGTAACAAAAGACCGCGTCGAAAACCACTGGTCACGATGACGCCGTAACGTTGGGGATCCAAGTCTCCTGTTTTATCGATGGCTTCCGGCGCACCCAGAATATCTACACTGATCTTCAGGTCGGGCAATTCATCCGCTGTCACGGCAGGGAAGCGTGGGTCTCTGGTGGCAGATGAGATTCCATTTTGAATGATTTCCTCAGCTATAGAATCCGTCGTCGGGGAAATCGTGCCAATGCAACCGCGCAGTTGACCACCTTTATGGAGTGTCACGAAAACCCCGGCCTGCTTGATGGTCATTTCGTCCGGTAAATCCTCAGGTGGCGCGATCTTCTGCCCTGTTCCAACAAACGTTTCAATGGTCTGACGTGCTAATTTAATATACGGATCCTCAAAAGTTGAATCGGTTGAATCAGCTAGTTCATCCACTCCCAAGAAACGCCGCTTTGGATTCGGCTTGCCGGGTGTAAAACCAAGTACACCATAACCTACGCCAAACGGTCCCTCGTAGGAATATAATTCAGCGGTCACTTCAAATCCATCGAAAACGCCGGCCATAATTTGAAAAGATTTAGTGCCGCACTGAGCCGCCGCCTCAATTAATTCAGGAGAGAGAGCAAGCAATTCATCGAAGGCACTGCGAGATAGAATTTGAAGTATTGTTTCATCAAATAAAGGACCTTGTTCACGAAAACCATAAGGACCGTCTTCCTTCAACACATGGGACAAATCCCCCGAAGCAATATAGACTGCCCGGCGATCTAATTCAGCTACTACTTCTTGAATAGCAACACCAAGACGGTAATGATCTTCTGGTGAAAAACCAGACAATCCCAGACGCAACACTTTATAATTTCTATAATGTTCATTGATAAACCGAATAGGAATTAAAGTTCCGTGATCTAAATTGCAATTCGCCTGTTCTGGCGAAGCAAAAGGAATGTCCGAACAAACCGCCTTGAGTCGATCAGCTAATTCTACATCATAAGTAATCTTTTCAGTGACGCTTCTAATGCCGAATTGAGCCAACGTTCCTGTGGCATCCTTGCCACCAGCCAAAAAAAATCCATCTAAATACATAGGTGCGTGTGGCGAACTGATGATGATTGTATCCGGTTGAATGTCAGCAACTTCCTTAGCCATACGCTGCATCGCATCGATTGAATTTTGTATTTTACGTTCCTCTCCCCGACCGACTTCAGGCAAAATGATCGGAGGATGGGGAACTACATAGGCCTTTAAAATCATATCTACCACCTTCTAGTTTTTCTTTATTAACGTACTTGAATAACGAATAGTTATCTGCTTTATATGTTTTTTAAATTTCCAGCTTCATAATATGCTTTGCGATATGCTGTCGGAAGGGTACCAAAGACATCTTTAAAAGCTACAGTAAACTTACTTTGACTCTTAAAACCGACGCGCTGGGCGATCATCATGACTGAGTCGTCGCTGATGCGTAATAGTTCTGCGGCTTTTTCCATACGTTGTTCCCGAACAAATGCTCCAATAGAATTGCCGTAGACTGTTTTAAAGATATCTTTCAACGTAGTTACATTTATTAAATATCGTTCAGCTAACTCTTCAATGGTAATACGTTGATCTAAGTTAGAAAGTAATTCATCGTGCACTGCCTTGACCGTCTCAATCTGATCGATCCGGTAAGGCGAAAACTGCCTAATTGGCAACACTGGCAGGCGATACAAGTGCAACAACAATTCCTGAAGTTTTAATTGACTGTATGGTCGGTGAAAAGGTCCTAGATTTTCCAGCAGAGGAGCAAAAATACTTTGTATCATCGGATCATGGGACAATGTAATCAACGACTGATCAGAGCAAAACTTATGCAACAAATCTTCCTGACATATATTTATCCCTTTTAGAAGTGGTGGCGGAACAGTTTCCAATGTTTTTAAATCAAGACTGATCATAATCCCCTCATAGTAGCCAAGGGGCAAATTCATCGTTGAATTTGCACAAAGTACGCGGGGGTGGATTGAAAAATCACCGGGACCAAGATAAATGGTCTCGCCTCTTTCCATATGCCAGCCAATCCGTCCTAAAATACTATAATTAATTTCTAAAACCCACTCATCTGGAACATGGGAATATGTCGCTTGATCGGTCAACAGAGATATATAGGACATTTCCACGCCGGGGAAAACATGGTAGGTCTTAATTTTACCTTTTCCATGTAATTGGGAAGTTACATTTAACAGTCTCCCCGATGATGGTTCGTTCGTATACACATAAGTTGATTTAACAATACTCTGCTCAGGTATTGCAGCAAGTTTGTCAGCGATTGATTTGATTTCACATCGTCGCACAAGTCGCTCCTTTTACAATTGTATTGATATTATCATTATAATGAAAACTTCAGACTTTTGTTAACTAAAGCCATTTGTCCAAAAAAGAAATAAATTTTGTCCATTTGGTTGGATATCGACTTTATGGATTGACTTAATAATCTAATAAAATATAGTAATTATATAGAGCGATAAGCACATGATAAAAAATAAATAAACATAAATGACACAAGTGTCTTGGAGCTTCGCATAACCGATTATCGTTGGACACTAAGTGAATAATTTTCGGGAGATAAATCAATTTATGACGCTAGATCAGTTACAGGTAGGCGAGACAGGTGTGATCCAAGCTGTAGGCGGCTCAGGAGCACTGCGCCAGCACCTTTTAAACATGGGATTGACACCGGGAACAGAAGTCACATTATGTAAAGTTGCACCAATGGGTGATCCTATGGAACTTATATTGCGCGGTTATGTACTGACATTGCGATTAGAGGACGCGCGCAAAATTACCATCGAAAACATCGGTAAAAAACCGGTCGACACCCATAAACTTGGTCGTTATAACCCAATACCCCATCCTGGTGAAGGGGAATTAGGTCATGTCGAAAGCTATCACGCACATAAGACTAAAAAAAGTATTCCTGAAGATCAGCAGATTACTTTCGCCCTGATTGGCAACCAAAATAGCGGTAAAACGACTCTTTTTAACCGATTGACCGGCGCCAATCAACATGTTGGCAACTTTCCCGGCGTAACTGTTGATCGCAAGGACGGATTTATGCGTCGACACCCCAACGTAAAGGTGACAGACCTGCCGGGCATTTATTCCCTGTCCCCTTATTCCAGTGAAGAAGTAGTCACCCGAGATTTTTTGTTAAATTCAAACCCAGAAGGCATAATAAATATCGTTGATGCGACCAACATCGAACGCAACCTGTATCTGACCATGCAGCTTATGGAACTTGGCATTCCCATGGTCTTGGCTCTAAATATGATGGATGAAGTGAGGGATAACGGTGGTTCGGTGCGCATCAATGAGTTAGAAGCCATCCTAGGACTTCCCGTCGTACCAATTTCGGCGGCAAAGAACGAGGGCATTGACGAACTAGTGGACCACGCCCTACATGTGGCTCGTTTCCGCGAAGTGCCTAGTCGCATTGATTTTTGTCCTCCCAGCGACGATCCTTCGGATCCTCTCGGCGTTGTACACCGAGCTATTCACGCAGCTGCCCATCTGTTGGAACCGATGGCAAAAAAAGCTGATATGCCTGTGCGCTTTGCCACCACTAAGATGATCGAAGGAGATCCTTTGATGTCTCGCACCCTCTGTCTCAGCGAGCAAGATAATTATATTCTCGATCAAATCATTGCCATGATGGAGGAAGAAGGCGGTTTAGATCGCAACGCTGCTCTGGCTAATATGCGTTTCAACTTTATTGAAAAGTTGTGTCGTGACACGGTAGTTAAACCTCAGGAAAGCAAAGAGCACCGACGCAGTGTGGCCATCGACCGTATTTTGACCGGAAAATATACAGCGATTCCTGTTTTCATTGGTATTATGGCCTTGGTATTTATGATCAGTTTTAGCTGGGTTGGCGCCTACCTGTCCGATCTCATGGTTGTCGGCATTGACAACTTCGCCAATCTTGTCGACTCCGGACTCAGTGCCATCTCTGTTAACCCTGTCATTCACTCCCTCATCGTGGATGGCATCATCAACGGTGTAGGCGCAGTCCTTAGTTTCCTACCTACCATTGTTACGCTATTTTTCTGCCTTTCTATATTAGAAGATACGGGCTATATGGCTCGGGTTGCCTTTGTCATGGATAAGATTTTGCGCAAGATCGGTCTCTCCGGTCGCAGCATTGTGCCTATGTTGATTGGCTTCGGCTGCTCAGTGCCAGCTATCATGGCAACGCGGACATTATCCAGCGAGCGAGACCGCAAAATGACCATTTTACTGACTCCGTTTATGAGTTGCAGTGCTAAACTGCCAATCTATGGTCTCTTGACCAGCGCATTTTTTGAAAAGCAGTGGCGCGGTCTTATAATGGTGGGATTATATATATTTGGTATCCTCATCGGCATACTTTTTGCCCTCATACTCAAGAAAACTCGATTTAAAGGAGAGCCCGTCCCTTTTGTCTTGGAGCTGCCGAATTATCGCCTGCCAGGTTTAAAAAATGTACTCCAACTGATCTGGGAAAAGGCCAAAGGATTCATTCAAAAGGCATTTACCATTATCTTCCTGGCTTCCGTCGTGGTCTGGTTCTTACAGACCTTTGACCCCAGTCTAAATATTGCAGAATCAACGGAAACTAGCCTTTTAGCAATGATCGGACGTTGGATTGCTCCTCTCTTTGTCCCTCTGGGATTTGGCGACTGGCGAGTGGCTACGGCCTTAGTCATCGGATTCACTGCAAAAGAAAATGTGGTCTCTACTTTGAATATTCTTGTAAACGGTGAACTGAGTATGCTGACCACTTTGTTTTCCCCTTTTACAGCCCTGATTTTCTTAATATTTACCTTGCTCTATACACCTTGTGTAGCTGCCATCGCTGCTGCCCGTCGAGAACTGGGAACCCGCTTAGCAGGATTAAAACTTGTTGTTCTGCAGTGCGGCATCGCCTGGATTGTTGCCTTCGTTGTCAGAATGGTTGGGATGTTATTTGGACTTAGGTAGGGCATAGTTGAGCGAATGCTGTCGCCAATTATAACCGCCCCGGCAGCAAAATCATAAAAATGTGACCTAAAAATATATCGCACTTGTGCATAATTTCAACCAAGTTTATCGCCGTTCTCGACCCGTCGCTCCGGCTCAATCAACACCACCCCTTGACGAGAATACGTCCCTAAAACTAGTATCTCCGACATAAAGTCAGCGATCTGTCGTGGGGGGAAATTAACAACAGCCAAGACTTGCCGACCAATGAGATCTTCTGGTTCATAACAGTCAGTAATCTGGGCACTTGACTGTTTAACACCAATTTCTGTTCCACAATTTACCCATAGCTTATAGGCCGGTTTTTTTGCTTTAGGAAACGCCTCGGCTCGCTCAATCTCACCAACTCTTATATCTAATTTCATAAAGTCCTCAAATACAGCCACTATCAACACCTCATTTTCCACTTTTTCTCGGATTCAATTTGCTGTGATCTGTTGAAGAATCCCTTTCTTTGTAATTTATCATGGTTGTAAAATACATCAAAAAACGACAGCCGGGATTTCGCTCGACTGACAGTTCATACCTATAGCCGAGATAACCAGATGGCAGAAAATAGCTTTTTAAACACAAAGCATTCGGTGGGGCAGAGCAAATACAAATGGATTTGTCAAATTATAAACTGCTCTATGGCAGGGATCATATCCTCAAATTTTCTCTTTGTCGTGTTAATACATAAATCATAGTTTATTTTATCACCCCAAATCTGGTCTGTATAAAACTGATAATAACGCGCTCGTTGTTTATCAATTGATGTAATTTTTTGCTGTAACTTTTTAGCTGTCAGTGCTGTTACATCATCTCCTTTTTCTTGACAACGTATCATTTTGGAGTCCATATCCGCATAGATAAACAACCGTAAAGGGTTCAAATCCCGTAAAATATAATCTGCACACCGTCCTACAATTACACAATCTGATTTTTCTGCCATTTCACGGATTATTTCGCTTTCCTGTTTATAAACAGACAAGCGATTTTCCGGTTGATAGTTATTAGGAATACCAAAAGTTCGAGCCGTTGTAATCCCTAACAACGGCAAGGGGCGACTTTCCTCTATCTGCAACACATAACTTTCCGCCAATTCAGTGCGCTGTATCAATATTTCAACAATCTCCCGGTCATAATAAGCAATGTTGAGCTTTTCGGCCAAACGTCTGCCTAGTTCCCTTCCACCGCTTCCAAATTCTCTTCCAATCGTAATAATTTTGTTCATAAAGGACCTCCAATGTTTGAAAAGATGATGTCATAAGCTACCATTATTAAGCCTTTTTTCTAATTAATTTTGGTCTTTTTTGAAAATTCAATATAACAAAAGCAATGCAAGCCGTTAGTATTTCGCTGACAGAATGACATAGCCAGATTGCCTCGCGTCCAAATACCAATGGCAGAACTAGGATAAAAATTGGCGGAAAAATCAGACTGCGACACAAGGAAACCGTCAATGCGTTCTTTGTGCGTCCGGTAGACTGCCAGAAAGAAATCATCAGAATGTTATATCCAGCAAGGAAAAATCCACTAAAATATAGCAAACTTTTGTTTTCCATAAACGCAATAAGTTCAACGTCGCCCGGGTTGAATATGGCAAAGAAATAGCTGGAGAAAAAGAAAATCAGAAGATAGCATACAATACCAACACCTAAAAACACATAGGTAGCAAATACACGCATATTTCTACTGCGCTCTTCTTCACCGGTTCCCATGAAATAGCTGAATACTGGTTGGAGTCCCTCGGCCATACCCAGAAATAAGGTTAGGATTATAAGCATCAAATATCCTATGACCAGATAAGCGGCAAGCCCCAACTCGCCAAAACCATAGTGAACGATGGCAAAGTTATAGACAAAGGTAACAATGCCTATCGTAAACTCCATGATGAAAGAGGGGAAACCCATAACATATATTTGTCCAATCTGCTTCAAAGAGAACTTTACACGTGCAAAATAAAGGTTTCCCTTTTTCAATAGGAAGTGGGGCAGCAGAAGTAATACGCTAAAAATCGGTCCCAAGGCAGTTGCTAAGGCAGCGCCACCAATCCCCATGTTTAGCGGATACATAAATATATAATCCAATACGATATTGGATACAGAGCCAAATGCTAAGGCAAACATGGCCAGTTTGGGCTTTCCATCATTTCTTGCTAAACCGCTAAACAGGAAACTGGATATTAAAAACGGAGAAAATGTAACAATATAGCGCATATATGCAATCGCTTCATCATGGATTTGTGGTGTAGACCCAAGCAGTTGTGCTAATGGGTCAATAAAAATATTTCCCAGTGCTACGACAAGCAGTCCCATTCCTATTGCACAAAGTACAGCTAAATTAAAACTGCTAACAGAACGTTCTTTTTCTCCTATGCCCATGTACTCCGAGATCAGGACACCCGCTCCTGAGGCCACAGCCATGGAAATAGCAATCAATATTTCAATCAAGGGTACGGAAACGGCAGCAGCAGCCATAGCTTCTGTTCCTAACCGATGGCCGATGAAAACACCGTCAACAATGATATAGACCGAGTTAAAGAGCAATCCAATCATTTGCGGTACAGCATATTTAGCAAATAAAGTATGTGTTTTCCCTTTATACATGATCATCATCAATCCTCCAAATAAATAAAAAAAGACCAGCGTTTGTGTAACGCTGGCCTACTACACAATCCAATAAAACCCCGGCGGGCTGATTATTAACTGCTTATCCGATATTCAATTATTTTATTTTTCTTGCACAAGTTCTATGGCAGACTTCCCTGTTACATGGTCGATTGTCATTTCCAACATACAGAGAGAGTTCCATTCACGACATATTGCAGCATCTCGATCGGCTACGGCATGTTCCGGTGCGTATTTGTCTGCTAATTTCTCTATGGCTCGTCTCTTTTCCGTTTCATCTTTCATTATTTGTATCTGTCCGAAAACAATTGCGCTTCTAAAATAGGTTGTGTATTCTTCCGGTACGACCCAATCTTTGTCAATCACACAAAAAGAAGCCTTTTTATATTTCTGTATAGCATCTAATTTATGTCCCGTTTTTGCACTATGGAAATAGATTTTTTCCCCGTCGTACACATAACTGATTGGAACAGCATATGGATACTCATGATCCCCCATCAAGGCAAGCGCACCCGATGTTCCTTTATATAGAATGGCTTTGATTTCTTGTTGTGGTAGTGCTTGGTTTTTTCTTCTCATTCCTCTGAATACCATATAATCCTCCACAAAAATAAACGCACACTTTTACTCCTTCAATGGCCTAAACGGAGTAAAACTATGCGTTTCCCGGCAGAAATATATTTTTATTTAGAAGATCACACATCAAAATAAAAGTCAATCTGAAAACTTAAAATCTCAAAATCCTTTCAATAAATATTTTAATTCGTATGGGAATATTGATTTAAGTAAATGAAATGTGCAGGCATCTCCAACAAGAAAGGTGCATTGTAAAAGGTAATCAGGTGAATGAATATGGTAAAAAGACCAATATTAGTTTATGATTTTAAGGCTTTCGGGACTGCCATTAAACCCGCGCGAAAAAAATACGGGAAGAGCCGCAAGAAAGTTAGCAATGAGCCTTTTATCCTCGCGCTATCTTGCAAAAATTGAGAACAACGGACAGCAGTCAACCAGCAAATTTTCTATGACCTTGTTACTCGTTACTACATTTCGGAAGAACGGTATTTCTTTCCGAATGATACCGCCGATAAGTCCATGCAGTGGTAACAGCTTTATGCTCTGCTTGACAGCATGAGCAACAAGGGACTGCGGATCGTTCTGTTACAGCAAAGGAAATAACGGAAGTCGAAAAAGAGATCGATCATTCGCGAAGAAAACGTCCTCCTAAAAGAGACACGAGCCTGCGCAATCCTCAAAAGAGGACGAACTGATTCGTAAGTTACACGAGCTGGAAAGAGAAAACAGACTTTTGCGCATCAAAAACGAATATCTGGAACAACTCTGGTGTTGTTGAGGTAAAAGGAATCGAAGCCAAAGCAATAATCACCCACAAACTCTGACAAAAATACCCACTGACAGAGATTCTTGCCACCACACGATTTCCAAATTCGACCTATATGAGAGCGGTCTGAAAATTAACAAGAAGCGAACTCCACATATTTATTGTGGACAGAATTGCTTCTAACCTCATAAGAAAAATATTATGCAACAATCTCTTTATGTGGTTTAAGACCAATAACAATCTACGTCTTTCAGACAAAGGATGGAGGACTATATAATTAGTCAATCAAAGGCTATACTTTGCTATAGTTGCTGCAATGAAATATAAGCACGGGAGACAGATGACGTGAAAAAGGACAAGATAAAATTAGTTTCAGCGATGACTATTTTTGGGACGATCGGACTTGTCCGAAAAATTATTCCCTACTCGTCAACTCTCATCTCTTTTGTGCGAGCAATTATAGGCACTCTATTTCTGCTAGGATTGCATTTTATAAAAAAAGAGCAATTCAACAAATTTGAACTAAAGAAAAATCTGCCTTTGCTCTGCGCCTCCGGGATTGCCCTAGGTGTACATTGGGTTTTCATCTTTGAATCCTACCGCTTCACAACCGTTGCCGTGGGCACCATATGCAATTATATGGCGCCTGTCTTTGTACTTCTAGCAACGCCTTTCATTCTTAAAGAAAAAATCCCTTTGAAAAAAGGCATCTGTGCGGTCATAGCTGTCGTCGGCATGGTCTTTGTTTCAGGCGTCATTGAAACAGGTTTTACCGGGTTGCGGGGAATCATGTTCGCCTTAGCTTCGGCGGTGATGTACGCCACTGTGATCATTTTAAATAAAAAAATAAGAGGTCTTTCGGGCAACGAGCGTACCATCGTCCAGCTGGGAGTAACCGCAGTTGTACTCGGTCCATATGTCTTACTAACAGAACATTTTACTCATTACGAGATCATCCCTTCCGGAGTTGTTATGCTCTTGGTGGCAGGGATTTTACATACCGGCATCGTCTACGCCCTCTACTTCGGCAGTATTCAGAATTTACCGGCATCGACGGTGGCCCTATTTAGTTACATCGACCCTGCGGTGGCAGTACTTATCTCTGCATTTATTCTACGGGAAGGTCTGACTTTCCTAGCTGCCATCGGAGTAATTATGGTGATCGGTGCAGCGGTAATTAGTGAAATTGATTTAGATAAGAGACGTAAAAAGCGTTTACCGATTTCTCGCTAGAAATCGGTTTTATCGAAATTTTGATAAAATCATACTTATTTTCCGCCATGCATTTAGTAAACGTAAAGTGTTAAAAGGATTCTCAAAAGCCCATTATTTCCTCAATCAATACCACTTCTGCCTCTACACCTCGTGGCTTTCTTAGATGAATGAGCATACTCGAGCATATGCGATCTGGGCTTGTGCAATCATAGCAATGTGTTCCCAACTCATCTTTGCTCAGATGTTGAATAAATGTCTGCCAATCCAATTGATTGAATCCTTTGTCCCCTTGTTGTTCTAGAAAAATCTTTTCTAGTTTATCTTGTACGGCCAACGCACAGGGCGTTTTTCGATGCAGCCGCAAAGCATTTTTAGGTCCGGCTATGTGACGCGCCCTGAAAATGGCCTCTTCAAGAGTACCGCCAACCTTGTTTATTCCTAGGATAAAATATACTTTCTGAGGTCCCCACATAGAACCAGAAAGACGATTGCCAATTAAATCAAGGTTGATAATATCACCCTGGGCGCTCATTGCATTAGCGGACAACAAGAATACTTCTGCTCCTCCCGCCAGCTTTGCTGTATCTAAGGGCTTTACATCCGGTTCTGGAAAATCCGGAACATATACTGTATTGTTTTTCTTTAAGCTGTGGCGAAGATTTAACTCGGTTAAAGTCTGCGAACCGCCAAAACCAACTGTTTTACCCGTAATCGTTTGATTCAAATAATCAAAGGCTAACTCCTTTGAGCTACAGAGTTTTACTGTATAACCTTTTTTAACCAGAGACTCTTTTGTTTCTTTGATATTCATACACTTGCTCCTAACGTCTCAATTTACTCTGTTAATTAGTTGTATATCTACTTTGATCTATCAATTGTTGAACACCCTTTATTGATTATTTTACGACAACGCAACGTGCAAAATCTTGTGATAAATAATGGACAATTTCCCATATGGTTCTGTCTATTATCCAAAGACAAGGGAAGGATACTATGTGATTGCTTAATAATTAGAACTGATCATTCATTAAATTCATGTAAAGTACACTTGACATCTAGCGATAATTAAAGCACACTATACGTAAAGTTAACTTTACAAAAGGAGAAACGAGATGCAAAATCGTCTGGAAGAACTGCGCAAAAAGCGTGGCATTAATCAGGAGGAACTGGCTGCAGTGCTAGAGGTATCACGTCAGACCATAAGTTCCCTGGAGAATGGACGATACAATCCCTCCATTCTATTGGCCTTCAAAATAGCCCGTTTTTTCGATTTGAGTATTGAAGATATTTTTATATATGAGGAGGACATCCCATGAAAAATCTCAAAGATAATCTGATCACAGCAGTCGGCATCATACTTTTGGTTGCAGGACTCATTCTCATAAAAATTTTGAACAATCCACAAGGGATTTTACATGCTATCCCCTACATTCTGGTCGGTCTTGGCAGCGTCATTTTCGGTCACGGTATGGGAAACTTAGTCACTAGACGGATCACCCGGAATCATCCCGCTGTGCAAAAGCAAATGGAAATCGACCGCAAAGACGAACGCAACATCATGATTAGAAATGCAGCAAAGTCTAAAGCTTACGATGTCATGACCTTCGTTTTTGGCGCATTGTTGATCGCTATCGGTCTAATGTCTCCCGGACTTGCTCCCTTCCTTCTTTTGGTCTTTGCTTATCTGTTTGTATTAGGTACCGGTATCTACTTCCGCATAAAATTTGAAAAAGAAATGTAACTGTTCTCCCCTCGAAAACAATTCCCTATTGATCCCGCGTCTCGATGGAATAAATTAACTTTGTTTTAAAGTGCCAGGATTTATTTTATTGTATGCTACAAACAAATAAAGGGAAGGGACGTGTTTCGAACATGAACAGTGAATTAAAACGCTATCTGTCAACAACCTTTTTGATTACCTGGGTTTGTTGGTGGGTTGAGGCGCTGCTGATTAAATTGACAGCAATGGGTGCAAAAGACCTATTACCTATGATTCTTTTTACAGTGGGAGGCATGGGACCGCCCATCGCAGCCTATCGTGTTATGAGCAAAAGACCATCGTGGTCTGGGGTAAAAAAAGCCATCTTTAGTTATAAAAAAAGTGGTGTCCTTATTTTTGTATTATTCGCCTTGGCAGAAATTGCCCTTTTCACTTTAAGTTCCGATGGGTTTATAGACGATATAAAACAAGCTCCTATCTCCCCGGCGATCATCATTGGCGTGGTTTTCTTGCAAGCAGTTTTTATATACGGCGGTAACGAGGAATGGGGCTGGCGAGGTACTATGCAACCCTTAGTCGCACAAAGGATGCCTTTTGTTCCAGCAGTCATTATAGTTGGTGTCGTCTGGTCGCTATGGCATCTACCTTTGTGGTTTATTGAAGGCGATGGTCATCAGGGTATGAACCCTTTATTTTTCCTCGCTTTCGGCATAATTTTAAGTTTTTGGCTCGCCGCTATATACAAGACCTCCCGCTCGGTATTTTTCACGATGCTTTTCCATGGACTGACAAACACTCTTATGGGAGTCTTAAAATTTAATATTAATTTTATCTTTCTAACAGGCTGTACGATACTGACGATTGGAGCGATCCTCATCTATAGTTGGACAGACAAAAGAACGGGCAAAACAGAGGAAGAGCCACACATTGTGTGATCTTCTTACTGCCTTACTATCATGGCACTTATTTTCAGAAATCACTTTATAGCTATTGTTCAGTGAGCTACCCAAGGCTAAAGCACTTGGGCTTCCTGTTTCATAGGCGGTATCTTGCCATAGAGAACGTCATACACAATGGAATAACACTCCTCCATGGTAGAGGATATGACCTCCACAGAACTCTTA
>JAAYOA010000130.1 GCA_012520525.1 Clostridiaceae bacterium
GTGGTAAAATTGTCCATAAAGAGGTCTCCTTTATCTTGTTGGTTGTTCAAATCCTATTTTACAAGATTGGGACCTCTTTCCTTATATCCCTTTTGAGGTTTACACAATTTAATTTACACTGTGGAAAATGAAAGGAAAGGAGGTTATTATGATTCTGATTACAGGTGCAACCGGACATGTCGGTAACAACCTCTTGCGATCACTTTCTAAAAAAGGCGAAACACTCCGGCTTTTCTTACAACCTCAAGAATCAGTCGGTGCACTCGACGGAACCCATTTCGACCTAGTTGTAGGTGATATCCGCAATCCAGAGGATGTGAATCGAGCTGTGGAAGGCTGCGAAAAAGTGTACCATCTAGCCGGATTAGTCGACATTGCTCCGAAACAAGTCAATCTCCTTGAAGAAGTCAATGTCTTAGGCACTCGTAACATTGTTGAAGCTTGCCTTAAATATAATGTCAAGCGATTAGTCTTTATAAGCTCTGTCCACGCCCTGCCCGAGTCCCCTAAAGGCAGTAAACTGAAAGAACTTGGGGCAGCCGCCTTTCCTAATACGACATTATTAGGTGCCTATGCAGTGAGTAAATCAAAAGCTACGGCTGAAGTCTATAAAGGTGTTGAAAAGGGATTAGATGCCGTAATGATTTTCCCCAGTGGCATAATTGGTCCCTACGATCACCGCGGTTCGCAGATGGGTTCTGTGCTCAAAACATTACTAAAAGCGAAAAATATGAAAACTTATCCCTGCTTCAAAGGTGGCTACAACTTTGTCGATGTGAGAGACGTGGTAATCGCCTTGCAGCTGGCCATGGAGCATGGGCGCAGTGGTGAAGGTTACCTGATCACCGGACATAGCATAACCATTCCTGAATTGTTCCAACTCGTCGCACGCTGGATGGGAAAAACTACAATCAAGCTTATACTTTTCCCTCTTTGGCTCGTAAAGTTTGCAGCTCGTATTGTTGTAAAATTTGCTCGACTATTTAATAAAAAGACTTTCTTTACCCCCTATAGTATCGAGGTTTTAGACTCCAATTCCGATATGGATCACTCTAAAGCTGTTAAAGAGCTCGGCTTTAAACCTCGCCCCTTAGAAGAAACTATAAATGATACCCTCAAATGGTTCAGCAATCACCTTAACAATTATAAACAAAAGAAAACTAAACATCATCGCACTAAAACTAAAATAAGAAAAAGGTCTAAACATATCAATGTCGCCTAGACCTCTAGTTAATAAATTAAAGCCTATTACCCATTACAGCATTCAAATATCTAAAAGATCATCTTGCCCGCAGACCTAATTACATCTGTGGGCAATTTTCATTCTTAAAATATAAAGTTTTTATCTTTATTAAAAAGTTGGTAGGTTAACCCCAGATTGAACTTCTTTCAAAATACTGTCTTATAATACTGTGCATAAAGCGATAGCCATTAACTGATAAGTGGATGCCATCAGGTGAAATAAGACTGCGAAAATCCTTGCGTAACAGGAATGGACGTCTTATGTCAATCATTGCACATTTTTGAACAACTGCTACGCGCTCAACCAGTCCAGAATAATATTCATGATAGCGATAAATTGCTTGGACATCTCCTAAATATTTAATAATTAGACGTTGGTTGCGGTTCTTGCGTTGAGACAGGCTAGCCAAATATTTCTTTGCGTCGAGGGGGGGCAAATTCATTAAAATAGGAATCATATCTGCAGATTTAAGCATTGAAACGAAATCAAAATACTGCTGATAAAACTGTTCAGGCGACGTAGTCGCTTCGTAGAATCCCCCCGGATCTTTACTGATGCTTGTCCAGGGAAATTTGCAGTCGTTTCCACCGACGAGTACGATAACGACAGATTGCTCCGGCAATTGTCCTTCTTCCATCTGTTGCTCGACAGTCTTTATAGCTTTGCTGATTGTACAGCCAAAGCGGGCGCGATTTTGTACAGTTAAATTTAACTCAGAGGCGATCTCCAGCCAACACGGCTGATCAAAAGTTTCAAAGTGATCGGGATTTATATCTTGGTAGACTCCCTTCATCAAAGAATCACCAATCAACAATAATTTCCTTTTGTCGTCAGCGACAGCTGTTGTTTCTCTTTGATTTAAATCAGTTAACATAAGATCATACCTCATCTTTTTAAAATATATCAGCTTAATTTTACATCTAAAAGCATCTTATGCGCTAGGTCTAAGTTATGTTGCGGATATAAATTTGTTTGCCGCCTGGTTGATTGTTGTGGCGGTATGTCACTTCTACTTTAGGTAGACGTTGCATAACATGTGACAACTTGGTACATCCATAGTTACGTGGATCGAAGTCTGGTCTAATATTGATGATTAAATTGCCCACATCGCCAAGATTAGCCCAGCCGTCTTCGTCGGCAACATCGTCAATACAGCGGGCGATCAAACGTTTTGTCTTGCGATCCATATTTAAGTTCTTTTTATTATAGTGTCTATTTCCATTTTGAACGCCGGTATCGCTGCGTTTATTCTTTCGTTCTTTATTCCCATTGCGACTTTTACGATCACCCTCGCCGCTGTGACGCTTGGACTCATCATCTTTCTGCTCATCCTCGTCATCTTTTTCATCGTCGGTGTTCAGAACTTCAAGATAAATAAACTTGTCACAGGCTGCTATAAAAGCTTTGGGGGTCTTCTGTTCACCGAACCCATAGACCTTGCGTCCTTCCTCTCTCAAACGCATGGCCAATCGGGTAAAATCACTATCACTAGAGACGAGACAAAAAACATCAACTTTTTCAGTATAGAGCAAGTCCATCGCATCTATAATCAATGCAGAATCCGTTGAGTTCTTGCCCGTTGTATAACTAAATTGTTGAATGGGTATGATGGCATATTCCTGTAAAAGTGGCTTCCAGCCATTTAAATTGGGACTTGTCCAATCACCATAAATGCGCTTAATTGTCGGCAAACCATAGCGGGCGACTTCCGACATCAGCGCATCTAAATATTCATATGAAATGTTGTCGGCATCTATCAAAATCGCCATACGAACATCATTTAGTACGTTATAATTATTCATTGGTATTTCCATTCACGACAAAATAAGCCTACACTACAAATGAGGTCGAACCTAAAGAGATTCGAGGACCTGTGGTACGTATCGCTTGGTACAAAATTGTGGCACAACGTCACCGCCTGAAAGATCCGCAACAAAAGCAGAGAAATCTTCTACACCCTCTGCCGCTACACCAACTTCAATGGTTACAACCGATGTATATTCAGTATTTAGAATAGAAATCCCTTGTTGTTGTGCTCTATGATTAAAGGTATCAAGAAGAGCGTATGGTAAAACTACTCGGAAAATATCTTGACCGGTCATCAAGATCGGTTGAGCCGCAGCTACCGCCAAATGAGCAGCTTCTCCGTAGGCACGCACGAGTCCACCACGGCCTAACAATATGCCACCGAAATAACGCACCACAACAACCATCGCATCAGTCAAATCAGGTCGCGACAATGCTTCCAAAACAGGCAAACCAGCTGTACCTTGGGGTTCACCGTCATCACTGTAACGCTGCAATTGCTGGGCACCGGGTTGACCCGGTATGCCAAGTCGCCATGCATAGACATGATGTCTAGCATCGCTGTGCATTTTTTTAATTTCATTTAACTGATCAATGGCTGCTTGCTCATCGGACATAGGGTAAGCATAACCTAGAAATGTAGATTTTTTCACGACAATTTCGCTGGTTCCCGAAGTCTTGAGCGTATGATACTCAACCAATGTCTGTTCCTTGGCATCCATGGACACAGGTTGGGCGCTGTCTTTATTCAAATTCAATTGTCTGTCCCATTGATCTCCTGTACCCATAAAGACTCCATTCATCGTGGTTGACCCACATCTATTATTAATTATTCAGTAAACTGCTGCCAAGCCATCATGAGAATAGACTTATCTTGGCTATAAGTCACTTGTTTGATAGCTTCTTTAAAGTCGAAAAAAACAGCTCGCACAACGCCATGGAGATCCGCGGCGTCTGTCTCATCTGAATGGGATAACATCGTATACCAAATGACGTGATTTCGTACAGGACACTGACGTCCAATCGAAAAAAATTCATAACTCGTTGTCCCAGCCATATTTAAAATTTCACCATTAACACCTGTGTCGCTGAGTACAGAGTCCAACGCAGTCTGTTCAGGCGTGCGATCACCACGAATCCTTCCCTTAGGAAAGCTCCACTCATTTTTCTCATTTTGTGTCAATAAAACTTGTTTCTTATAAAAAACAATTCCACCTGCACAATTTTGTTGTAACATAATGGCCCCCTCTCCCGAGCA
>JAAYOA010000131.1 GCA_012520525.1 Clostridiaceae bacterium
AATAAATGCGGGTAGCATTTATGGCGATGACCCATGTGGAGGGATAATGATACTTGCGCATAGTCGAGGTTAGGTCCCAGAGTGCGCCCCGGTCGCCGACGGGGAGGTGGAATTCCTATGAGGACGGTCAACCGCTGTCCGCCGGATAATCCATAAGCCTCTATAAACCAAAACGGAAATACAGGCCAAAGGTGCGCTTATTTACACTTATATATGACCCCAAAATAAGCGCATTTTCTGCCTGATATACTATCTTTTCATCCTAGGTGCTTTTATACAAAATAAGTTGAACATATCATTTTGTATATTTATGAAAGGGGGCGGCAACATGGCTATAAAAAAATCAATGGTAAAGGCAAAAACTCAAGTTCCGGTAAATAAATTTTTTAAGACAATTGAACAAATGAGCTTAATAAGTGGCATTGGGGAAAATACACTGCGGCGGCTTGTTGAAAGCGGTAAAATTGATTATATACATATCGGCAACCGTCGCCTTATAGCGGATTCTGCTATTTGGGATTGGTATGAAAGAAATAAAGTTACTGCAGCAGTCTCTATAGAAGGTGGTGAAAGCCATGCCAATTTACAACCGTAAGGTAAAGCATAAAAAAGGCAAGGATGGTGCAGTTTCTAGCCGGGAAGGAACTGTCTATGATGTATATTTTAAATATAATACTCCCGAAGGAAAAAAGACCTATGCAAAGCGCGGTTTTACAGACCGAAAGGAAGCTCAAGAACACGAAGCCAAAATGCGGCTGAAGCTGGCAAAGCCAGCCTATTCCCTTAAAGCAGCTGAAGAAGGTAAAAAGCCCTTAAAAGAATATCTTGCCAGATGGCTGGAACAGTATGCAAAATCCAATGTTCGGCCAAATACCTATGCAGGATATGAAAGAAATATACGAAACCATATCAATCCCACTTTGGGGAATACTCCACTTAATGCAATCAGTTCACCTATGCTGGACCAACTTTATCGGAACCTGCTCAAATCAGGACTGGCCATAAACACAGTAAAATATGTTCATAGAACTCTGAGCATTGCATTAGAACAACAAAATTTACTTCAAAAGTTAAAACACCAGAGCCCTATACGATTGAGCAGATGAAGCAATTATTAGAAGGCGTAAAAGATACACAATGGGAATTCATCATTGTACTGGGCGGACTTTATGGTATGCGCCGAAATGAAGTGCTAGGTCTGCGATGGAGCAATATAGATGAGGGTCAAGGGTGCTTTCATATTATGCAGCAGCTTGCAAGCAGAGAAACCAAAAAAGCTACTGGAGAAACACTTGCTGAGCTTAAAGAAGATCATAGTCTTCGGACACTTCCGATAACGAACGAAGCAAGCATATATTTTGAGCGGCAGAAAGCAAGAAGAAACACTTCTATCAACTCGGATTTTATTGTTTGCAAAGAGGATGGAAAACCACTATCGGAAGGTCATATTTCTCGCGACTTCAATAAATTGCTTAAAGAGCTCGGTTTACCTTATTGCCGTTTTCATGACCTTCGCCATGCGGCGGCCACAAATATGCATCAATTGACCGGAGATTTTTATACTGTTGGAGAAATTCTCGGTCATTCACTTAAAGGTATTGGCAACCAATTGGGCATCGTCGGCGGACTGGAAGCAATTACAGAACGGTATGTGGATGTTCGCTTGGAACGGAAGCGGATGGTGTTGGAGACATATCATAAGGCTGTACAAAAAAAGGCGGCAAAAGAAAGGGAACGTTAAACTGGTACATTTTTATATAACGTACATAAGATATCGAGAAAAAGCATTTACTTATATTATAGCACATGCTATGATTTTATTAAGGTGAAAATAATGGATTTTCCTGTTGCAGTAAAGATAGTACGTGAAAAAATGGGCATGAGTCAGGAAGACCTGGCTCGTTCATTAGGTGTCAGCTTTGCATCAATCAATCGGTGGGAAAATGGGAAAACCCGCCCCAATAAACTTGCAAAAACTGTGTTTATTGCTTTTTGCGAGAAAAATGGAATAATAGTAACAGATAACCCTTGACCATAGGTATGATGGTCTAAAGATAATTTTTAGCCTTTGTTTTTATGCCGAAATTTATATTATTTAGGAAGGTGACTGCGGTGGCTACAGCGGATCAAATAAAAAGTCTGGTCAAAGCACATTTGGATCAGGATAATGAGAAATTTAAAACTACAGTCTTGCAGATCGCAGCATATGAAGCAAAACGTGGTCATACATCATTGGCCCGCGATATCAAGACACTCCTGGAAAAAGTGAATACATCAAAAACGAAGGTTGTTCAATTTAATAGTCAAAACCAGATGCTTCTGATGTCTACCCCCGATAATAGGCTAAAGGATTTGATTGTGTCTGACGAGGTATATGATAGAATCAAGCGTATTCTCAATGAGTTTAAAAATCGAAAGAAGTTGAGGAAATTTGGTTTGTCTAATCGGAGGAAGATACTGCTAGAGGGCAATCCTGGCACCGGTAAGACATTGACCGCATCAATTATTGCGTCTGAACTGAGCCTGCCGCTTTTCATCGTGCAGATGGATAAACTTGTTACTAAGTTTATGGGTGAAACCAGTGTTAAACTGAGGCAAATATTTGATTCTATTGAAAGTGTCACAGGTGTTTATTTGTTTGACGAGTTTGACGCTATCGGTGCTGATCGCAGTATTGATAACGAAGTTGGTGAAATGCGCCGTGTGCTTAACTCTTTTCTTCAATTTATAGAACAAGATTCTTCAGACAGCATTATTATTGCAGCTACAAATAATCAACGAATGCTTGATAAGGCATTGTTTCGCAGATTTGACGATGTTCTTCACTACTCACTTCCATCTAAACAGGAAATATTTAAATTATTTGTGAATAAACTGAGTGTATTTTCTCCTAAATTTACACCTTCAAATAAACTGATTGAAAAATCTGTTTCATTGAGTCATGCAGAAATATCCCGAATCTGTGATGACGCCATCAAGCAGGCGATATTAAATAATGCTGATATTACTCAGGAGAATTTGATTAAGCTAGTGGACGAAAGGCTTGCCGTATATTCCAAGGAGGTGCGGTAATGGCTGTTAAAAAGAAAAATATCTTTCTTTCGGGAACGGTTGAACCCCTCCCCTTTACTTCTCAAAGTAGTCGTGGTTCAAAGCTTACCATTCCTTCTAGAGATCCGGCTCGGCACGCTAATTATTTGAAGCAAAGGTTTGCAGAAGCTTATGCTCAGAATAAAAATTTGATGTCCCAGCAAGTTGCTGCCATCAGATACAAGGAAGGAGTTTATTTGGAGTTTTCAGGGCAGGAAAATCATGATTTAATCGTAAAGAGCCTTGAAAATATTAGCTCTGGAATTCGGCTGCTGAATGTCCGAACAGATACTGAAGATAATACAATCAAAGCGACCGTATATGTTCCTGAAGGAAAAGAAACATACTTTATTAACCGATTTGAAAAGTATATATCTACTGCCGCTGAGGGTGATAAAATCAAACATAAAGACCTTGTCAACAGCATAGAAAACGTAAAATTAGCACTGCTGGATTCGTTTTGGATTGGTAATAAGGATGACATTCCAAGAGAAACTCCTATATGGTGTGAAATATGGTTACGGGTCGATGATAATCAATATGATCAAATAGAGGCTTTGTTCCATGAATTATGTGCAGATATGGAAATTCCATGTAATGATAAAGCCATCCGATTTCCAGAACGAATGGTAAAGCTTATCCGTGCCAATGCGGCTCAACTCGGGGAACTGATACAGCGTTTTGAGTATGTGGCAGAAATGCGTCGTGCAGCAGAAGTTACAAGTTTTTTTGATGAATTGGCCGCTCAAGAGCAAAAAGAATGGGTGGATAATTTGCTCTCAAGAATTGAGTACAATTTTACCGATACCTCTGTTTGCGTTCTTGATACAGGTGTCAACTCCGGACATCCATTACTTTCTAATGCTTTAGATGACGAAAGTACTCAATCTGTGGAAATTACATGGGGAGAAAATGATCATAACGGACATGGTACAGAAATAGCTGGTGTAGCATTGTTCAATGATTTGAAAGAATGTCTTCTCTCTACACAGCAGTGTAGAATTACTCATCATCTGGAGTCCGTTAAAATTCTTCCTCCGACTGGTGAAAATGAACCCAAACTATATGGTGCTATAACTCAGAATGCTGTATATATGGCAGAAACCAGCCGTCCTCAGTATGAACGTGCTATCTGTATGGCAGTAACTTCGGACAAGTACAATACAAATGACGGTAGCCCGACATCCTGGTCAGGCGCTGTTGATAGTCTTGTGTCAGGTGCAACCGGCGACAATGGAAAACGCTTGTTTTTTGTTAGCGCAGGAAATGTCTACCCCCACGAGTTAACAACTGTAAAATATCCTGATGCAAATATAAATCATTCGGTGGAAAGCCCAGGGCAAGCATGGAATGCAATAACTGTTGGTGCATACAGCACTAGTATCCAGATATCCGACCCTTCGATGAGGGCTTATCAGGCAGTCGCAGATTGTGGAGAGTTATCACCATACAGCTCAACCTCAATGTCATGGGATAAAAAGTGGCCGATAAAACCAGAAATACTCTGTGATGGAGGAAATATTGCTACTGATGGGACAAACTATACAGAATGTGCGGATTTATCGTTGTTGACAACGCATTATAAGCCCTTGACAAGATTATTCAGTACAACCTTTGGGACAAGCTCGGCTACAGCACAAGCCGCATGGATGGCTGCCCAAATCATGGCAGAATACCCCGGAATATGGCCAGAAACAGTTCGTGCTCTGCTGATTCATTCTGCACGTTGGACGGATAAGATGAGAGCTCAGTTCTGCACTCCTGATAACAAGACAATAGGGAGACGTAACTTGCTTCGAACATGTGGCTACGGAATACCCAACCTACAAAGAGCTATAGAGTGCTTGAATAACAGCGTCAATTTGATAATCGAAGCTGAATTGCAGCCCTTTGTCCGTGGTTCTATGAATGAAATGCATATTCATAAAATACCTTGGCCACGAGAAGTATTACAAGAGCTTGGAGCTATTCCAGCAGAAATGAGAGTTACTCTTTCATATTTTATAGAGCCAGGGCCAGGAGAAGTCGGATGGAAGGACAAATATCGTTATCCTTCATGCGGACTACGTTTTGAAGTCATCAACAAAGACGAAACAAGAGATGACTTTATCAAACGCGTAAATGTAAAAATGCGTGGTGATGATATAAAAGATAAGGGTGAAGGAACTAGCGGCAGCAAATACTGGTTTTTAGGTGCAGACAACCGTGATGTCGGATCTATTCACTCAGATTTTAGAGAGCAGAATTCCGTTGATCTGTGTGAGGCTAATTACATAGCCGTTCATCCTGTTATCGGATGGTGGCGGGAACGGGCACACTTAAAATGTTATAACAAGAAAGTCCGCTATTCCTTAATCGTTTCCATATCCACGCCAGAAACTAAAGTCGATTTATATACACCAATTATTACACAAATTGAAACTACAACGCAAACACCGGTAGAAATTGAAATTGGATAAATTTTATTTATAAAAAGTCAATAAGGATTTTAACAGAGAAAAGGAAATATATTGCATATTTATTTTTTACGGGAACTTTAAATTGCAAGATGTATGAAAATTTTGACGGGGTGAATGAATATTAACACTTTGGATGATGCATTAAGGCAGTTTGAAATAGTGGAAGCAAACCTTGTTAAACTAGAGAAGTTATGGAACCAAATTTTGGAGCTAATACCATCAGGTATTGTGTTTGGCACAAATGAAGAACATGAGGATTTATGTAGGAGATACAAGAATGTCCTTAATGAACTTCCATCCATAAATGGTTGGAAACCTACTTCTTTGCCCGCTAATTTAAATGATATTGCACAGTCAAGATTAGATGCTATAGAAATTGATGAAATAGCTGCAAAAATTAGTGTTGAAGATTGGATTGAAAGTCCAGGTAGAGAACTAAAAGAGTATCGCTTTCTCTTAACTCAAAAAAGACGCCAGCTTGTCAGAGATGCTGTTTTTTCTGTTATTAGAGAAATTGATAACATTTTGAAATCTTTATCTCCTCAAACTAATGATGAAGAAAGATTTAATGATTCTGTTGCAAATAATCCAATGTGGAAAATACTAAAAGTAAAAACAGACGAACTCAATGTATTAATAGGAGATAGTATTAAGAGACCCAAGTGTTGGTATGATATGCAACGGCACTTACATTTTGGATTAATTTGCGATTTATGGTCTATTAAACAATCAGATTGGCCTGATATAAAGAATTTTATTAATACCGCAATTTATGCAGAGGATGAGCCAATACCCGTACAGGTTAAAGACTTAGATGATATTGTGTCAACAAAACCATCTGGAAGAGTGACAACAAAGCTTGCATGGGAAAAAATAACTGCTGAAGATTTTGAAAGGCTTATATATTGTCTTATTAGTTCTGAAGCGAGTTATGAAAATCCGGAATGGCTACTTAAAACTACGGCTCCAGATAGAGGAAGAGATTTATCTGCCTATAGGGTTAATGTAGATAACCTTTCAGGAGTCACAAGAAAACGGGTAATTTTCCAGTGCAAACATTGGCTTAGTAAAAGCATTAACCTTTCGGATATAGCTATGGTTAAGGAAGAGATAAAACTTTGGGAGCCTCCAAGGATTGATGTCTTAGTTATTGCAACCTCTGGCCGCTTTACTTCAGATGCTGTAGCATATATTGAGAAGAATAACCAATCCGATACGGCTTTAATGATAGAAATGTGGCCCGAGAGCCATTTAGAGAGACTAATTGCTATGAGGCCATATTTAATTGCGGAATTTGGTTTACGATAATTTAGTAAGACTTAATTTAAGACTTATACCTTGTATGTAAATTAAATTTTTATCAAGAATAAAAGATAAATTGTTACCCTTTTGTTACCCGGGGTGGTATAACACAATATAAACACTTATAAGACAATAATAGCAAATTTCTTTAAAATCCTTTATTTGCAAGGGCTCTAAAGCGAACTTATAAAAAAATATAAAACGTATTTTTTCAAAATCCAAGACTGGAAATCGTGTGAACGTGATGAGCGTTCCGGAGGTTCGAATCCTCTTCTCTCCGCCAAAATAATCCCGAACCCTTGAAGGATTCGGGATTTTGCCATTTCTTTGGATATTTTTTAGTTGACA
>JAAYOA010000132.1 GCA_012520525.1 Clostridiaceae bacterium
AGAGCCTTTTTATTTCATTTCATCTTACAACTCGCCTAATATCCTGGGTTATAATCAGAATAAAGAAAAGTTTAAATTTCGTTGTCTATATTTTAGAAAGGACTCCTGATTTGAATATACTTTATAAAGAAGCAAGCCGGAAACCGCTTAAAGGCATGTATAATTTGCGCGACCTCGGCGGTCTTCCCACAACTACGGGCAAAATTACAAAATACGGCAGAATTCTCCGCTCAGATGAACCCGCCGGTCTACCCGACGTCTCTATTGACTATCTGCGCAGATTTCCCGTGCGCCTTTCCATAGACTTGCGTAGCCCCTCCGAGAGAAACGAGCGTCCAAGCTCACTCACTGCAATTCCAGAAATTTCCGAACGTCATCTTCCTTCGATTAGTGACAGCATTCTCCACGAACTCGTAAACATGGTGGATCGGGACTCACACAGCATCCTCGGTGATTTCTACATCTATATGATTGATCACTCAGCTGCAGAATTGATTGCTGTATTAAAAGCCATTGCCGAATATGATCCACGAGACGGCGCTATTTTATATCACTGTGTGCAGGGAAAAGATCGCACAGGCGTTATATCTGCCCTCCTATTAATGCTTGTAAATGTGCGCGATGAGGACATTGTTGCGAATTATCAAATCAGTTACACATACCTCAGACCAAAAGTCGATCCCATAGCCGACCTATACCCCAAGAATATGCGCCAGATGTTGCGCTCCGATTACTGGAATATGGAACGCTTTTTGACCTATTTCCACGAGCAGCATGGTCCTGTCGATGAATACCTTATACGGCACGGCATGAAACCCAGGGAACTAGATATTTTGCGTCAGCGTCTCTTATTACCTTGATACATATTTTTCGTCAAACCGTCGATCCGTCAGTCGAACACAAAAAATATTTTTTTTGTCATCAAGACCTACATATAATTCATGAGAACCATCTCGCAGTGTATAGTTATTGATGTCGATAAATGGATATGTAAGAAGTAAATCATCTAATTTCATATTGGGATGTAAGCCGTCTCCTGTATGGATTGTCTTACCAAAGATGACAACCGATCGGACAACGCCTTCCCAATTTCCTTTTTCATGTAATATGCCGATTACCTGCAATGTGATATTGGGATAAACAATATCAATCAAACTTGCATTACCTTCATAGTTGATCCAATCCGGAAGCTCGTTGACACTGATCGACCGCGGGAAGCCAAAGTTTTTACTAATCGTCTGAGATTCATAGTATTCCCCAATTAAAATAGCTGGATCGCCTCGATGCATAACGGTAAAGGTTTTATCTTCAAGAGGTGAACGTATGTCATCTAATATTCTGAATTCTCCCGCTCCCGAAGAAACAATACGCAAATCTCTATTCAATGTAAGTACACTATCACCAAACTTACTACTGACCTCAGATGAAAGTTCAATACGGATCAGAATCTCGTCCATTCTAAGAGAACGCACATGCACATCGTGCTCATAGTCTATGTTGTAATTTTGATAATAGGCTGTAGTTAGACTAGCTTTTTTTGTTCTGACGTCAGTCTTATTGGAATCAGAACTAATCAACCGAGCTAACATACCAACATCTCCATCTTCCAACACATTAAAGTAATATTTGCTAAAATCATACAGATCTATGCAGCGGGTAACCCAAGATCGAGATATATAGGGTTCACCTTGTATACTTGTTTGGATCAGCATGGGCATTTTGACCTCATTAAAAGGATCCTTAGAATTCTCCAACCAAAAATAACTGCTGTTATTAATGATTTCTTTTTCGTAAGGGATATTATCTTTCATCTGATTTTGAATGCTAATTCGGGATGAAGGTGTCATGGGAGAAAAAGTGTCTAACTGACTGTTAGTCAAGTCGGCTAACAAGGTAACATATCGACTAAATTCTTCGTAAGTCGTGCCGTTCAACTGATAAAGCGGAATCGAGTGGTAGATCTCTTCCAAATCCGCTTCTGGACGCATGGCGTCTAAAATTTTCTGGATCAGTTGACTGGAGGTATAGGAAGACAGCAAACCAGACTGACGATAAGTCGAGCTTTCTTCAAAAGGATTCTGCCCTTTAGATGAGTGATATGTACTCAAGGTATACCAATAATTTCCAAAACCACCTAGGGCAAGAGCCAATAAAACAACCACAACAGTCAATGTATAGCGCAAGATTTTTCGATTTAATTTCACCATCAAACCCCTGTCTTTGTATTACCAAGGCAATCTATTATTACTTCTCAAGAATTGATCAACCCGTATTTAAACAAAGATTAATTTATTCTAGAAAATCAAAACATCTTCTAAAACACATTTTCATTGTAAAACACAACCGGACATTCTTCATCTCTCACGCATTAAAAAACCCCCGCAGTTTTTGTCGCGCTCGGTAGAGCGCATTTTCTACGGCCTTTTGTGTTAAATTAAGTCGTTCAGCCACGGTTTTAATATCTTGATAGCGCAAAAAATATGTAAGTACGCGCCGTTCCATGGGCGAACAATAGACCTCAACATATTGTTGTAATTCTTCTGCAAACTCTTTGCTGATAATCATTTCTGCCACGTCGGTAGAACGATCTAAAGCTGCCTCTGTACCTGTACCTTCTATCGAGGTAAGATCCTCTATTTCTACGGAATTATTGAGAGGCTGATGTTTCTGTCTTCGGGTACCGGCAATGTAGTCGATTATATGATGTCTAATACACACCGAAGCAAAGGTAGCAAAACTTGCATCATTGTCAACATTATAAGCACGCACAGCCTTATATAAGGCAATCATACCTTCTTGTAATAAATCATTGTAGTCGCCCCCCTCCACATAAAAAGGACTAATTCGCCTTCTCACAAGGGGTTTATATCGCGTCAACAGAGTATCTAAAGCATGTTCATCAGCAGACACTTGGACACACTTAATCAATTCTTCATCGGTGAAATGGTCAAATGATTCCATAATTTGCACTTCTAATATAGTGGTCGATCGCCAAAATTATAATACATTGAATTTTCACGTAAAAATTATTTTCGTGCGGTACGCTGACGCAAAGCTTCATATGCGACAATGCCACAGGCTACCGAAGCATTGAGTGAATTGATCTGCCCCATCATGGGAAGAGATATTGTAAAGTCACAATGTTTTAACACACCCGGACTGATCCCTTCGCCTTCGTTACCAATGACAATAGCCAAAGGACCATTTAAGTCTATGCCATCATAGATATTTTCTCCAGCCATATCTGTACCAGCAACCCAAATCCCATTTTCTTTAAGTTGTAGGATTGTTTGAGTTAAATTAGTAACTTTAGCACAGGGCACATATTCAATCGCACCCACCGAAGCTTTAGCAACCATGGCATTAAGCCCCACAGCACGACGTTCAGGAATGACTACACCATGGACACCGCAGGCGTCTGCAATGCGAAAAATAGAGCCTAAATTATAAGCGTCCTGTATTTTATCCAAAACAAAAATAAATGGTGGCTCTTTCGCATTCTGCGCTCTGCTTAAAATGTCATCAATTGACACATATTCCTGCATCGCTGTCTGGACAATGATACCTTGGTGATTAAAAGTTTGGGACATGGCATCCAGGCGTTGTTTATCTGTCTCGACAATCACAGTGCCACGCTCTCTTAATCCACAAATTAATTCATAAAGACTGTGTTCATAGTGACCATCATTACTCTTTTGAATCCATGCTTTGTCTATTTGGCGACCTGATTTTAGGGCCTCCCGAACAGGATTTCGTCCTTCTATGCGATCTTCTCTTTCCTCCAATGAGGCATCAACACTTTTTGCCGCTTTGGCATCGTGGAGTTGGTCTGTTCGCATCCCTTCGTTACGAAGCCCTTGACGTCCTTGTCCCCGTTCCCGCTGATTACGCCTTGAGGGACGGGCGGTACGATTTTGGCGCTGGGAGCGTTTTTGATTTTTGTTTTTTGATTGGTTAAATTTTTTGGTCATGTATCTCCTGATTATTTATTCATATATGATCCACATCGAAATGTATTAACTAAAGCGACTTATGTCTCTGTTAATGCAGCTAACCTACAGATTTCTTAATGAATAGATCGATTCACACACACTCCCTTTGAAATGGTCAGATATGTATTCCCGCGACCTTTTGAATTAACAATTCACTATCTTCAAAAGTTCATTACCCCCACTTAAAAAATAGTCTGTTCTATGGTCAAGTTAACTGGCCTCATGATATTAAATGATACCCTCTGCCAAGGCGAATTGGATGATCTGATCTAGTAATGCCTTGATTCGCTCAGTTTGCCCAGTCAAATAAAGATAACCGAACAAAGTCTCTAGCGCTGTAGCATAACGATAATCAACGGGATCGGCATGTTTTGCCATTGTGCCAGGATCTGCATTCCTACCACGGCGAAAAATATGATCTTCGCTGTCCTTTAGGGAGGCATGAAGAACTCTAGCGAACTTAGCTTGAAACGTTGCTCTAACTAATTTAACACAGACGTTATGAAGAGCGCCTGACGTTGTGACGCGGCGCTCTAACATTAGCCTTCTAATACCTAATTCATAAACAGCGTCACCGATATACGCAAGTGTCGATATAGGAACAGCCGTTAAATCTCCCTGATACTTTGGAATCATTCCTTAATCACACGAGGTCCTTCCGCTGTATCTTCAATGCGGTAGCCTAACGCTAAAACTGCATCCCGCAATTGATCTGCTTTAGCATAATCCTTAGTTGATTTAGCCAAAGTACGTTCTTCAACTAGTGCCATAATTTTGTCGGGAATTGAGTCTTCTTCCGTCTCAATTTCAAGACCAAGAACACCACAAAGTTCTAAGATGCGATCTTTAGTCTGCTGCAATAACGATACCGGTATAGTCTGATCAGGTGTTGATGAGTTCGCCAGACGCACTAAGTCAAATATTGCAGCCAGTGCATCTGATGTATTGAGATCATCAGACATCGCCTCAATAAAATGCTCTTTAGCCTTGACAATACCGTCTTTCAAAGTTTGTGCCGCCTCATTTAGACCTTCAGTGTTGGTTGCTTCTTCCCCTTCATCGGAACGAGAATCAATCGTGAAGGTAAGATTCTTAACACATGTGCCAATCCGTTGCAAACTGGTCTGGGCAACTTCAAGTAATTTATCACTAAAATTTAAAGGGCTGCGATAATGACCAGTCAAAATAAAGAAACGAATAACAGGATAAGGAAATTTTTCGGCTATATCACGCACTGTAAAGAAATTGCCGAGAGACTTGGACATTTTCTCGTTGTCAATATTAACAAATCCGTTGTGCATCCAGTACTTTACAAAGGGTTCGCCGGTGGCACTTTCGCTCTGGGCGATTTCATTTTCGTGGTGAGGAAAGACGAGGTCTTGTCCACCCCCATGAATATCAATCGAGTCGCCCAAATATTCTTTTATCATGGCAGAGCACTCAATATGCCAACCAGGACGACCTTCTCCCCAAGGACTCGGCCAAGCCGGTTCAGTATCATCTTTTTTAAACTTCCACAGTGCAAAATCCATTGAATTGCGCTTATCTTCGTTGTCGTTAACACGATTACTAGCACCTGCAATCAAATCATCTAAATTATGGTGGGATAACTTACCATAGTCTTCAAAGCGCAAGGCTTCAAAATAGACGCCATCTTTTGCCACATAGGCATAACCTTTGTCTACCAAGGTTTTAACCATCTCAATAATCTGATCCATTGAATCCGTCGCACGAGGTTGAACATGGGCAGGTAAAATGTTAAGCCCTTCGGCATCAATATAATATTCCTCGATATATCGATCAGCTAATTCTCGCACAGTGATGCCTTCGGCATTCGCTCTTTGGATCATTTTGTCGTCAATATCGGTAAAATTCTGCACAAAAGTGACATCATAGTCTATATACTCTAAAAAACGACGCAGGGTGTCAAAAGTAATAAAAGGGCGCGCATTGCCTAAGTGAAAATAGTTATAGACCGTTGGACCACAGGCATACATTTTCACTTTACCTTCTTCCAAAGGTATGAACTCTTCTTTCTGCCTCGTCATTGTATTGTATATTTTCATCTGGTATAGCCTCTCAATTTATTTGTTTCTATTTCTCAATTCGATTATAAAGTGTCTGTGGTAACTGTAAAGTACTGTCACCGTACTTCAGACATCAATTATCTATTAATGTATTATATTGTCACATTTCTTTTTCTACCACAACATTCGTTACAGTTTATTCCAAACTAAATGTTCAAAGTTCCTTAATAAATTAAGGAACTGCATAAAGTCGAATTAGCACAAATAAACCTGAAATGAGTCGCTCCCTTTTTGACACCCAACAAATTCGTCAGGTGGGTGTCCTGCAGCGGTCTTTTATCTTCCAAGCTCGGCCGAAGCCGTTGGCGCGATAGCATTCCACTTAACCCGGACTCCCGTTTAAGTCATGAAGGTTCAAAAATATAGAAGCAACTAGCATCTCAGGCTGTCTCTATTATACACAAATTTTTTTAAAAATGTTACCCCCCGGCCAAAGCAAGTACAACCACGCTCTGACAGCCTCGCTGGAAAAGTGCCGCTGCAGCTGCTAAAATTGTCGCTCCTGTAGTTATAATGTCATCCACTAAAATGACTTTATGATCAACGACCTCCGCATCTGCCACAAAGGCTTCTTTAACATTCGCAAGACGTTCTACAGAATCCATGATTTCACTTTGACGTGACGTATCTCGCTCGCGCCGGAGGAGATGAGGCAATAATGGCAGTCTGTGTTCAACTGAGATCACCCGAGCCATTTCTTCAGCTTGATTATATCCCCGCGACTTCCAGCGCTTCGCATGAAGGGGAATCGGCACAATAGCTGTCGGTTCAAACGGCAGATCTATCGAGACAAGAACTTGTGATAACAACTGACCAAGGGGACGTGCCGCTGCGAGGAGATCATGAAATTTAAATGCCGATACACATTTTGAAAGGTCGGCGTTGTAATCAAAAGCAATGACAACATTTATATCTAACAAATAACGCGGAATTTCTTTATTAATCTTTGCCACATCAAAATCTCTTAATTTTTTGATCCGTTCCGTCTGCGAGCGAAAGGGTAGATTGGCTCTACAACCGCCACATATGCCATCACTATTTGCTCCATACCAATAGCGGGCTTCCGTTAATGGAAGCCCGCAAAATATACAAGTCGCAGGTAATAAATAACGATTTAATACATATAAAAGTCCATGGTGCAAAAATGATCCATTTGACTTCATATTATGAACATCCTTTTAAAGCTATGTCTTTACGGCTGTTTCGCAAATTATTTATTGAGTTGTTTGACAGCAGCTTGCAATTCATTGATACGATTCTCTTTTTCCCAAGGAACATCGACATCCGTGCGACCAAAATGACCATAAGAAGCCACTTGTCTGTAGATCGGGCGACGCAAATCCAAAGTCGAGATTATTCCATCGGGCGTCAAATCAAAGACCATTTGAACAGCTTCCACCAAAATTTCTTCAGGTATATCACTTGTTCCGTGGGTATCTACCATAACCGACAACGGATGAGCAACGCCGATGGAGTATGCTAACTGAATTTCACAGCGATCAGCCAGTCCTGCCGCTACAATATTTTTAGCAATGTAACGTGACATATAGCTGGCAGAACGGTCCACCTTCGTTGGGTCTTTGCCTGAGAAAGAACCGCCACCGTGGGCTCCCCAACCGCCATAAGTATCAACGATAATCTTGCGTCCGCTAAGTCCAGAGTCACCCTCAGGACCGCCAACGACAAAACGTCCCGTCGGATTGACGTAAATTCTTGTCTCATCGTCGATTAAATCTGCTGAAAAAACAGGGGTAATAACTTCCCTAATTATATCTCGGCGCAGATCGGCCTGATCGTATTCCGGCGCGTGTTGCGTCGACACAACAATATCCGTCACCCGGACAACTTCATTGCGTTCATTATACTGGGCAGTAACTTGAGCTTTCCCATCGGGACGGAGCAGCGGCAGCGTACCATCTTTCCTGACATCTGCCAGACGTTTGCAGAGCCGGTGGGCTAAGGAGATCGTTAATGGCATTCGCTCTTCTGTTTCATTGCAAGCGTAGCCGAACATCATACCTTGATCACCAGCACCCGTGCTTTGATCCCCGTTAAGATCACGAGTTTCAATGGCATCCGTAACACCCTGACTGATGTCAGGAGATTGTTCATCTATAGCAGTCAGTACCGCACAAGAGTTTGCATTAAAGCCACACCCCAGTTCTTTCGTATAGCCAACTTCCTCAATCACGCCGCGCACAATTGCAGGTATATCTACATAACAGGTCGTTGTTATTTCACCCATTACAAGTACCATACCCGTTGTCACAACGGTTTCACAAGCCACTCTAGCTGTTGAATCGCGACTAAGTATTTCGTCTAAAACTGCATCTGAAATCTGATCACACACCTTATCCGGATGTCCCTCAGTTACTGACTCAGATGAAAAAAGGTAATGTCCTTGTGGAAGTTTAATTTTAATCTTATTGTTGTTCATAAAATCCTCCTTTAATTCAAAAATCAAAAAAGCCTCCCTTGTCTGCGGGAGGCTTGAACTCAAATTAATCTGTCTCATCTCCCAGGAAAACCTGCTGGATTTAGCACCGCTGCAGACGCCGGTTGCCGGACTTCAAAGGGCCAGGTCCCTCCATCTCTCTTGATAAGTAACGCTGTTAGTTTAGCACGTCTAACCCTGTCGGACAACTACAATTTCTCGACTTTGTCTGACTAAAATATTAATTTGCTTTATTTTTTTCTAAATATTAACAATTGGTATCACATCTATGTGCCGTCCTTTTAATTGTGTGTTTTGGATTTTTGTCATTTTTTGTCGCTGTTTGTTGATTTTTAGCTAAATTGATCCATTCGCTTTGGAGGTAGGCTATAGACAAATGATAGATCAAGCAAGTCGACCAAGTACATCCAGCATTCCAACCACAGAATTCGACTATTTTAATCGGCAGACAGGAGGCAACATGTCAACTCAACCACTCATCTCCATTTTGTATTTAACAAATGACTACACATCCTTATTTGCCCGCGGTTTAGCTCAAATATTAAATAATTTAGATCAAGCTGGTTTTAGAATTATCATCATCTCTTTGAGATTGGGGCGATCTCAAAGAGATGATGATAATTCTAAAACCAGCTTGATCTAAATTATTTAATATTTGAGCTAAACCGCGGGCAAATAAGGATGTGTA
>JAAYOA010000133.1 GCA_012520525.1 Clostridiaceae bacterium
TCAAAGGAGCCTTCCTGCAAGACGCTTTCATTTCTTCCAATTCTTCCCTTACTTTTTCATATTTACCGGAAAGAAAATTACCAACAGGCATAACCACATCAATTTCATCCGCTCCTTCCATCACTGCCATGGCAGTTTCAGCGGTTTTTATTTCAGCAAAAGTTTGAGAAGCAGGGAATCCTCCGGACACAGCAACTGTGTTTACGTCTACCTGCAAGGCGTTTTTTACGACAGATATAAAGTTGGGATACACACAAATTCCCGCCGGAAGTGGGGCTTCCGGAAAAATCTTGGGCATTCTGTTTACCTTTTGCACCATTTTTACGATTTGCACATCATGGTCTGTGCTATTTAATGAAGTCAAATCCACGCAGCCCAAACAAAATTTATAAACTTCAGTATTTAAGTTGGCTAACAAATAAACATGAAGCAGTTGCTCCACTTCCTGTCTAACCTGCCTGTCATTTAAAGCAGTACAATGATATTGGGAAAAAAGTTCTTCGTAAATATTATTCATTTAATCTGGCAATTATGGTCTCATTACCGGTAGTTTGTTCACCCACTGTGACATAAATTTCAGCATCCAAAGGTAAAAACATATCTACCCGTGAGCCAAATTTAATAAAACCCAAATGTTCATTTAGATGACATTCCCTACCAGGACGAGCGTAAGTAACAATCCTTTGTGCCAATGCTCCGGCAATCTGACGCACCAATATTTGCGTTTTGGAGGGTGTTTCTATGACGATGGTAGAACGTTCGTTTTCATGACTGGATTTGGGGAGATAAGCTGCGACATGCCTGCCTTTGTGATGTCTGATTTTCAGTACTTTACCGGCTATGGGGTACCAATTGGCATGTACATTAAATATTGACATAAAAATAGAGATCTGTATCCTCTGATCACCAAAATATTCAAGTTCATCCGTCGGCTCGATCACCACCACATGTCCATCAGCCGGTGCTACAACCAGACTCGGATCATCAATTTCCACAATGCGTGTCGGGTTTCGAAAGAAATACACAAAAAAGACCATCACGCCGGCAGACACCAAAGTTGTAATTGCCAGCAAAACATTAGGAAATCTCAGATAAACAAACAAATTGAGAATAAACAGGACAAAGACCAGCACCATCAATATCAGTCGTCCTTCTTTATGTACTTTAATGCGTTTCAATTGCTTCAATTTTAAGCAACAAAGGTAAATAAAAGCTTTAATTTTTCAAAGCCTGATGAATTGCCTTTTCCACCACACCAATTTCACCCTATCGCTGTGTAAATTAAAAATTATCATGTAACTTTGCTGCCAATTCAGTTTATTAAATAGACGGTGTCTCAAAACAAATATTCAACAAAAACAACATGCTGTCTTAGAAAATAACTTTAACACATACTCAACATGAACCTTTCCATTCTTTCTGCCATTTCCCCCATTGATGGCCGTTACCGCTCCAAAACCGATCCGTATGCTCCTTACTTTTCAGAATTTGGATTGATATATTACCGCGTTAAAGTAGAAATTGAATACTTCATTGCCTTATGTGAAATTCCGCTTAAGCAATTGGAAACCGTGCCGGCTGATTCTTTCTCCAAACTAAGAGCTATATACAAGAACTTTTCCGAAGCGGACGCTCAGCACATCAAGAATATTGAAAAAACAACCAATCACGATGTAAAAGCAGTTGAGTATTTCATCAAAAATCAATTCGATAAATTGGGTTTGTCTGCATTTAAAGAATTTGTGCACTTTGGACTAACATCGCAAGATATTAATAATACTGCTGTTCCTATGTCGATTCGAGATGCCATGCAGCAGGTTTATTATCCCGAAACGGCTAAGTTGATACGCACGTTGGAATATTTGGCTGATGAGTGGAGGGATGTTTCCATGTTGGCAAAAACACACGGACAACCGGCTTCTCCGACAAGACTTGGCAAAGAAATCATGGTGTATGTACATCGTTTGAATGAGCAAATGGCTTTACTGAAAA
>JAAYOA010000134.1 GCA_012520525.1 Clostridiaceae bacterium
ACTCGTAATGAATAGGTCGTGGGTTCAATTCCCACCTGTGGCTCCAATATTAAACCTCGTAATCTCAGTGATTATGGGGTTTTTATATGTTTGGAACATATATTTTCAAATTCTTGCACATAGCTGTGTATATTACTAATTTATGATCACATAATAATAGGTGTAAATAAATATAGATCATAGATTCAATGAAATAAAACTCAACTTTCATTCATAGGAGACAATACCACAACAATCTACACATTATATTGTTTCGTTAGCTTTTTCATTAGCCTTAACTTTTTTACTAGAAAAGAAAATAATTTATATCATGAATCATCTTCAAAATATGTGTTGTGACATTTATTCAATTTGATGAATATTTATGCGATTTAAATCTATGTTTTTTCATTGCCTTTTAGGCTAATTTACTTGTTTCAAGAATTTCTACTGCTTTCCTGTATTTTTCAGTTCTCAGCAAATCGGCTTGACTGACTTGTTTAAGGCGACTGAGATCCATATTATGTTTGAGATCACATAGTTTGACCTCTCGGGCTAGGTCATTGAATTGAATGCCCTGTATATACGAAAAATAATGACTGTCTCCACTGCGAGTTAGACGAGTAAGGGCGTCTTTTTGTTTATCGGAAAGAAATGAGAGGTCCGCTATATTTAAATCACTGTCCTCAAAGACATCATGTAACAGTGCCACAACTTTCGCATCTTTAGATTGCACACAAGAGGCAACGGCAATGGGATGCCAAAAATAACAACGACCTGCTTTATCTCGTTGACCACGGTGTGCCTTTGCAGCAATAAAAAATGCTCTAATAACCTGTATCATTTAAATTTTCCCTGTCCCATATTTAAAAAATTGTCTATATAAATCATATATGAAATTATGTTTTAGTGTCGTCTATATATTCTATTATTAATCTATTCACTCCGTTAAAACGGGTTTTGCCCATAGCAATGCCCTCAGAATAAAATTTCCGAGGGCATGTATCGAATAGATAGAAACTGTATGTGTTATGCGTGGCGATCCTCAGGACCGTCAGCCGGCTCGTTGATGTTCTTGCGTTCCACATAAGAGCCATCGATGATGACAAATGATGTTCCTGGTTCATCGCACAGAGGACAGATATAATCCTCGGGCAACACCTCTGCTTCCTTTGTATAACCACACTCGTGACATTTGTAGATATTCATACTTACCAATCTCCTTTCATGCAGGGCATATGCCCTTACACGATATAATGAAAAGTCTCTACAATGCCAGTGTAGATTTTGCTCAAATCATCCATCATCGGCAACAGTGACTGTGTAAAGGCAAATTTTTATTCAGGCATATCCCAAAGTTTTACCCCTTCAAAATAGGGTGCCTGTTTGCGATAGCGGAAGTCATCCACATCTTTTTTAGACCAGTCATAGAGACCTTCACCAGCTGCTCGGCCCGTCTTGCCACTCTCAAAGCCAGCTTTAATTAAGTTCTGCGTCTCTTTGGTATCGCAGAGATCGGGATAGACATTCTTGGCAATCGCTGTTTCTAAATCATAGCCGACGTCATCGTAATATTCCAGTAGTCCAATTGAAGCATAGCGCATACCTACAGCAAATTTGACTGCTTTATCGATATCCGCGGCAGAAGTGACGCCTTCCTCGATCATATAAATGGACTCACGGAATAACGCTTGAGCCAATCGGTTGACAATAAAACCAGGGATACTCTTATTCAAGACTACGACTTCTCTGTGCAACTTATTTAATATATCCTGAGTTCGTTGTACCGTCTCTTTTGAGGTTTTATCGTGTAAGACGACCTCGACCAGAGGCAACATATGAGCCGGCTGGAAAGGATGGGCAACGAGTAGTTGTTCCGGCTTTTCTGTGAGGTCAGCAAGAATATCAGCCCCAATCGAAGATGTACAAGACGCAATGATCACATTGTCCGCTGCATACTTATTTATATCAGAGTATACTGCACCTGTGACATCATTGGCCTCCGCTACAGCTTCAAAGACAAATGTAGCGCCTTCAAGAGCTTTTGGATCATTCGTGATTGTCACCAACTCCATAGCAGCTTTCTTATTTTGCTCCGTTGCTAATCCTTCTTTAATAAGATCGTCCCAATTTGTCTCGATAGTTTTACGACAACGCTCTAGACCCGCCTCAGAATGACCTATGACAACGGTCTCTAAACCATGGCCGATCCTTCAAAGATCACATCTATGTCTCCATCCCGAAATTAATCATTCATTTTGCCTCGTTCATCAATGATAAAAATATGTAGGTTGAAATTTAAGAAGCGACTTTTCAACCTTATTAATTTTATAAAAGATAGAATAGATAAAAAGGCAGTGGGGTCTTTGCTAACTGACAAATTAAAAATGCTCGCTAACACAGCCACCTAATAACTTGAGGCCGCCAGTTTGACTGACGACCTCTTTGTTAACAACTCAGGTTATTGTTGATGGAAGCTAGAACCTTAATTTAAAATCTGTTCAGTTGGATTAATCTACAACGCCAGCAGACAATGTGCTGGAAGAAGGTAGGAACAGTACACCTTCTTTTTGACCATATTTTTCAGGCCATACACAGTACAATTCACCGTCAAAATATTGATTTATGAAAGCACCGGCATAAATATTTTGCCCAACGTGAGTGCCACCCAAAGTAGGATCAATAAAAGGTTCATCTGGAGTTGAATATTTCACATCTGAACCCATCAAATTCTTAGAAGCATCCAATTCCAAAGAAAGTATAGCATCACGACAGGTTTCTGCTGTGAAAGCACCGCCTTCTTCAATAGCCTTGGGAGCAACCTCGGTGAAGAACAAATATGACTGGGCAAAAGCACGCATTTCAACGTGGTGAGCAGGTTTTACACCATATTTTTCTGTCCAGCGTTTTTCAAATTCTTTGAACGTCTCTTGCAGTTCAGGATCAAAGGAATCCAATTTGGGGTTACATGCCACTGGGTCAACTGTCAACAGATAGTTAACTTGATCACCGATAGCATCAACGAAAGCTTGAACTGAATGACCGCCAGAGTGGGTAATCAAAATAGGAACCTTAAAACCAAGTTCTTGAGACTGTTTAAGGAACAGAGAACCGTCATTGACATAACCTGTCAACAGAAGAATGTCCGGTTCAGCAGCGATTAATTTCATGATAACACTGGAAAGGTCCAATGTACTTGAAGAATAAGCTTCATAAGCAACGATGTCCATACCTATTTTTTCGGCAGCAGCATGGTTACCTTGACCAACAGCGGTGCCGTAGGATCCATCCTCATGGATAATAGCTACCTTCAATTCCGGAATATCTTTGCCCAGAACTTCCTTAACATAGTCCGCTTGATCAACAATATAATCTACCGATGTAGCCCCCCAAAGAGAAGCCATAGACTCTGTACGGAATGTCCACTCATAACCATTTTGAAGCAAAGTATCAGCAGCTCCAGATTGTTCCCATAAGAGTGTATCGTAGCGCTCACATACTTCGGAAACAGCCGCGGCAATACCCGAACCATAAGACCCAATAACAACCGGAACACCTTTAGTTGTGATTAGACGTTCAACTTCGGATGCACCAGTAGCAGCGTCACTCTGGGTATCCACCGTTTCATAAGTGATAGGATACTGACCTAAAACGCCACCCTTTTCATTGAGCATTTCAACACACAGCTCGATGGCGTTGTATTCAGCTGTTCCTAACGAAGCATTTGCACCAGTCAGGGGTTCTTCCACACCTACATAAACATTGATCTCACCCGAGGTTTCCGCTTCCGCGCCCGACGAGGCAGCATCTCCGGAGGAATCCTTGCTGTCACCTCCACAAGCGGCTAAAGATAGAACTAAAGCCACACTCAGTAAAATACTAGTAATCTTTTTCATTATAAATTCTCCTTTATTTCTTGAAATTCGATAGGTTTACTTTAGATTCCCAGATAGACCTGTTTGACATAGTCATTGCCCAACATAGTCTCACTGTCTTCCTCCAACACAATCCTGCCATCTTCCAATAAGTATCCGCGTTCAGATATCCCTAAGGATTGTTCAACAAACTGTTCTACAAAAAAGATGGTAATACCGGTTTGCTTCAGTTTCGTTAAAATATCAAAAACTTGCTCTACAATAAGAGGAGCTAAACCAAGAGAAGGTTCATCTAACATTAGCAACTTAGGTTTGGCCATAATGCCTCGACCGATTGCACACATCTGCTGCTCACCGCCCGATAAAGTACCACAAAGTTGTTTACGACGCTCTGCCAGCCTAGGCATTAATTCAAATACCCAGTCTTGGGTATCCTTATCTACACCAGCTTTACCTGCAGCGATCGATAAATTTTCCTGAACGGTCATCTTAGGAAATAATTTTCTGCCTTCAGGAACCAAAACTACACCATTCTCAGGTCGATGATATGGTTTAATATCCAGCAAGTTCTTTCCTTGAAAAATTATGCTACCAGATAATGGTGAAACTAAACCACATATCGTGTGTAACAAAGTCGTTTTACCGGCACCATTTGGACCTAACAAAGTAACAATTTCATTCTCTTTAACATGAAGACTTAAATCCCAGAGTACCTGTGTGTCGCCGTATGCCACATTTAGATTTTCAATTTTAAGCATGTTTCTTAGCACTCCTTCCCAGATAAGCTTCAATAACCTTCGGATTGTTGGTAACCTCCGTAGGAGTGCCTTCAGCGATTTTTACACCATGGTCTAAAACGATGATTCGGTCACTAATTCCCATAACGACCTTCATAACGTGCTCGACTACCATAATGGTTTTAGTTTCCTTTAATTTGAGCACAAGACCCATCATTTCTTCCATTTCATGAGGCTTCAGCCCTGTCATAACTTCGTCAAGCATCAAGACATCTGGATTTGTTGCTAAAGCTTTGCCCAACTCTAGTCGTTTTCTTTGTAAAGTTGTTAATTTTCCACCAGGTTCATGTGCTAAATCGTTCAACTTCACGATCTCTAATATGCCATCTACTTTATCTCGCGCTTCAGCAACTGTGGCCGAACCAGGCAGACATCCTACTAAAATATTGTCGAAAACCGTTAGACCAGAGAAAGGTTTTGCAACCTGAAAGGTGCGCGTTAATCCCTTTCTACAAACAACATCCGGCGTTAAACCAACTATGGATTCTCCTTTATAAAGAATATCCCCCTCGTCAATCTGGTAAAAATTTGTAATAAGATTGAATAAAGTGGATTTACCAGCACCATTAGGACCGATAATTCCTAAAATTTCATGTTCATATAAATCAAATGAGACATCATTCGTTGCCTTTAGACCACCGAAACTCTTTGAAACACCTTTTACCTGTAGAATTGCTTCACTCATTGCTTGCACCTCCACTTTCTGATGCCGTCGTTTCGATGTGAGCTTTCTTTGATTCACGCTTTCTGCGGATGACATCGGGGATGCTGATTACACCCTTAGGCATATGAATAATCATAACAATCAATACAATTCCATAAATGAATAGGTGAAGACCAGACAACTTATCACCTAAGCTGGTACGCAAGATCTCAGAAATAGGGATAACAAGTGCCGCACCAATAGTGGGGCCAAGCAGGGTGCCACTACCACCTATAATCGTGATCAGAGCCAAATTAGTTGCCATGTGCGGTCCACATATGGTAATCGGATCAATATAGCGATAATACTGCACATAGAAGGTGCCGCCTAAAGCCACCATAAAGGCACTCATTAAAGCAACTTTAATTAGATTTTTTGTTACAGAGATACCCAGAGCTGAAGCAGCATCGTCATCTTCGCGAATTGCTTCTAAATAATAACGAGTCCGTTCCATGCGCCAGACCAAAATAACTGCCGCAAGCCAAAAAATCAAAAACACAACCAAGTACGGCTCTTTATGATCAAACTGGAAATGAAACAAGTTCGTTTTGTGGTAAGGCAAAGACATACCTAATGAACCACTCGTTAAACTTCGCATACTGGTAAGCAGATAACGAACGATTTCCATTACTGCAATACTCGAAAGAGTAAAGTACGGTCCCTTCAAGCCAAAGCGGAAACAGGGAAATGCAATAAGGAACATCAGAGCCATCGCCAATATACCACCAAGTAACATACCCACCCAAGGTGTCAAATTGTGGTTGCGGTAAAGAATAAGGGAAGTATAAGCACCTACAGCAATGTATGCACTATGTCCTAAAGATAAACGACCTGTATAACCACACATCATATTCCATGCAGTTGCCATGAAAGCATAGAAAACTGTCTGGATAATAATGTGCTTAACATAAATGCTAAAAGGAATTACAGTACACGCCAATAACGCGACACTAATTATCACTAATGTTAGAATAAATTTTTTATTTTTGGCATCAACTTGCTTTTTCATGTTGCTATTCCTTCCTTATACACGGGCATTTTTACCCAATAAACCTTGAGGTTTAACGAACAGAACCAACAGAAACAGCAGCAAGGAGAACACCTGCGCTAACTCGGCACTAGCCAATACGCCAGCAGCAGTTTCAACGAGACCAATAATCAAACCGCCTAGCAGTGCACCAGTAAAGCTACCTAATCCACCAAGAACAACGACAATGAAAGAAGCTGTACCAAAGAATACTCCGACTGATGGATAAACACTAAAAATTGGAGTGATTATTGCGCCAGCAACACCAACTAGAGCGATACCGACACAGAACGTCAGTGCATAAATAAAATTCACATTGATGCCCATAAGGATCGCAGCATTCTTATCCTGGGACACAGCACGCACCTTAGCACCAAAGCGAGTTCGCATTAGAATATAATATAAAACTATGACTAAAACCAAACAAATTAAAAAAGCATAGGTCCGATCTACACTTAACATGATTTTGCCTAAACTAAAACTTTGACTTGAAGTGGGAGTTTTAATTGCGCGATAGTCTGCTGTCCACAACATTAGAGCTAAATTTTGTAATACAAAAGTCAAACCAGATGTAGCTAAAATGGTATTGGTCTCTGTTTCCGCCGTACCCAATAATGGTTTGATGACGAGACGGTAAATTATATATCCCAAAACCATCATCAAGGGGAATATAATAATGGAGATCAATCCTACATTTATCTGAGTGGCAGTATATATGAAATAAGCTGCATACATACCAATCATCAAAAATTCACCATGTGCCATGTTAACGATTTTAATTACGCCAAAAATTAAGTTTAACCCAACACTGATTAATGCGTAGATGCCACCCAACAAAATACCGCTGGCAAGGATCTGAAGAACAATCATATATAACGATCACCTCAACATTCTTTCTTTTTTGAGACTGCGGTAAATACTTCCTGAAAAGGGAAGATTTTACCGGTATAGTCTGCTACAAAGCTATCTTCTTTATAAAGAAGATATTTGCTAGTATTGTTATTCATAGATGATCGAGTCTATTCTACAAGACTTCCCCCTGCAAAAAATTGCTCCTGTGAATAGTCAATTGATATAATGAATATTCCTTATTTTTTTTAAAAAATACTACTTTTAAACATCTTCTTATTAAAATAACTTTGTTTAAACAATCTACTATTATTTATATCACTTGTGCATAATATGTCAAGATTTCTTTCGTTTTAAGCTGTTTTTTTGAGCAACAAACACATATAAATAATTAATTTCAGAGAAATTTAATTACATCACAAGTAAAACCTTAATTAAAAATTATTATCATTCTTAAGGTATGTTTCCGAAAGATTGATAGATAAAATGAACGGTATTAATTAATTGAATAAAAAAACTTTAAGTCTTCCGGTATTGATCTCTTAGATGACTTTATAAGTATGAAGTTAACCTATAGGACTGCTCTGAAAGTCCAAAAATCCTCTATGCCATGACTTTCGTAACTTCTTAGTGTTCTTCAGTCATCAAAGACTGGATAATCAATGAGATGCGGAGGATGAAGGTCGTTTGGACCGATGTACCAGGTGCTAAAATTATTTTAGCACCCTCAAAACTGTCGGCATATACAACTACTAAGTTATCCCAAACCCAGTTTTCCCACCGTGAAATATAAATGATCGACCTGGAAACCAACGTGCTCTATTCATTTTATGCTAATATTTTTATCAGTCTATTCTTGATTCCCTTCAGCCTCTTATTCGTTGTAGTATTTTTTATCTCCGCTTAAAAAATATCTTCTGTTACGCTTTTGAATAACAGAATTCCTATAATATACAACGTCAAGTTGACTTCCCTCTTCCGGATCATATTAAAAATAGCGAACTCTGCCATAACTTATGCAGAACCAGCCATCATTTTCAAAAAGTATTCCCTTTTGACATCCTTTACCAAGCGGCTTTACTACAACCCTAGATTCTCAAACTCGGCTTTCATTCTCCCAGAGTTTTGATACTCCGTTTTCCTGAAACTCTTCATCCTCCTTCAACCTCTGCTCTGCCAAATCTTTACGTTACATTCATCTTTTTTACATTTGGGCTTATGCCTGCGACATATTTTTAGAAAATTATGCTGTCATCTCTGCTCATTCCAACGTACATATGATTGATAGTACACACATACCAATGATATTGTTGACTCACCAAAAGATCATATAGGGTCCTGTCGGTCGTTTATGGACACAAAAATGGATACAGTACATAATTCAATCAATTTCACTTTCTAACAGAAATCAACCTCTGTGTATTACGTTAGATATCGTAAACATTTCCGGGCGTTAAATCAGCCTCTAGTTGAGGATTGTTGTATTCATCTCTTTTAGAATAGATCAAGTAGAACTACGTTCGTAAAATAGAAAAAACGCTGTAACCATTGAGATTACAGCGTTTATACATGGCAAATGTAGGCTTAGGTGGTACAAGATAGCTTGTCTTACTTTTTTTGACAGTTGCGATATTAATGACCTAAGTACCTGTATACAGATTGCGGCGGTGTGTTCGTCTGGATAAAAACTAGAACTCATTTGCTCATATGAGTGAATGTAGTTTCTAAAGTCTCGAACTGCATGACTAAATATTTTAACATCTTCCTTGATAAAATCAATCTCGGCAACAACTGTAATCAGAACATTCAAACTCCATTCATAGAATTTTTAATATCGCCGTTTTTTTGTCTTTGGAGCGGCAGTAGCAGCACTGAATTCTTTAGGATTTTTCATTGCATATCCTAGTAAAATGCCCTCCATTATGCTTCCTGTTAATATTATGCACGAAAGATAACTACCATATTGTAGACAATTCTCTGCTTCTCTCATTCTATACTCAAGCACCATTATTATACTATTTTCAAGTTTTAATTTGCTCAGTGATACTTCAAACTTTAAAGCTAAGAAGTCACCTTCATTCATCGCATTTGCATATTTAGAAGGTGAAATAATTATTTTATCTAACTTAACAAATTCTATGTTTTCGTTAGTACGTATAATCTTCCACTTATCAAATGCTAGATATTTATTAATTCCTTCAATCAAGCTATCTAAATAATCGATTCTCGAAATGAAGTTAATGACTGCAAACGTTTTCTTGAGACACTTATCCAATTCGGGAGTACCGTTAATAGCCTTTAATTTACTATCTGTATAGATCCACCTTGATGGAAAGCCTTGTCCATATCTATCGTTAAACCCTAAGTCATTAAAGAGCTCCACTAGCTGCGGACCAGATTTATAATCATCAGTTTCGTCACCATTAATGATTTTTCGTAGTTCCTCTAACGTTTTTTTCTGATAATATCACCGCAGTATCTCCAAATTAATCTAAATTGTATTCATTAGTTGCTTCTTGTAAGAGTAAGCTATGCCAGTCTGGAGTTTCCAAAGGCAACTCATGAAATTTATCAAATATACCATAAAGGTAGCTATATTTAATCTGATTGACAATAATTTTCTTTAAGGTGTCAGTATTTATTGAAATAATCTTCATACCTGTAATTGTCTCATCATCTCTTGTATAAGGGATAATTTTTCTATATCTAAAGTCAGATACAACATTTTGATCCAGGTAGGTACTTATAAATAAACTGTAGTCAAACGGATTGCTATACCTGATTCTATAATCACCTAAATGTCTTGATACAGGTTCCATTTCCATTCTCCTTTGGTTCGCGCCATCGGACAATGTGGCTTCTAGCAGCAGTGAATGCTTGGGGTATGACTGACAAGCTTCGTACTCATAAATAATATCAGCATATCCACCTGCAGCGTGAGTCTTTGGTAACAAGTTCGCCTCTAAGGAAAGTTTCATAAAATCTAAAATATTGCCTTGGCGATTACTTACTTTGTACCAAATAATACCCAAAACATATTCAAATATTGTTGGCACGGCTGCCTCATCGGTCACAAGTTCTTCAACTCTTTTATCCTCTCTCTTTTCAAAGCAGGTTAGTAATTCTATTAACACATCATCAGTAAATTTTTCATCAATCAGTTTGTTGAATCGTCTGTATCTTTCATCATTGATATAGGTGGAAGCTTGTTCTGAAGAGGTGATTGAAATACCCAAATCAAGACTTAAGAGTTTATAAATTTCATTGATGTCAATTACAAAAGCCTTGGAAATTGATAGCAAGTCTACACTTCTAGCAAGGTCATCATTTTTACTAAATGCATCTAAGTATAGGGTGGCTATGACCTCTGAAAAATAATATTTTGGAAGTAAATCTAACTTTATGGTTTCATCTTCAAAGATAAGGATCCCAGTAAGATTGAAGTAACGCCTGTTTAGATCAAAATAATCTGCCAAAGTCGCCATTGCTTTAAAAACATGTAAATACTCAAAGAATACCTCTTTGAGTTCTTGTTCGGAACTAACTGCCCAAAAAGGGCATTCAGGCGAAAGTGTATTCTCACCATCACTTCTAACTTTCCTTAAACTTGTTGATTGAAAAATAAGATTTCTCCACAACACACCTGGCTTTTGATTTATAGCTCTTGTTGCATTTAGCAGAGCTTCATAATCATTTCCTGAGTTCAAAAAGATTTCCCTAATATTTTGGTACAAGGCAAAATACGGTTTATCGTACTTCCTACTTTTCCTATTCATGCCAATGAGACAAATTAAATCCTCTGTAACTTCAGATTCTAGAAATAATTCGAGAGCTTGCTTGTAATTAGCCATTTGGAAAAGTTTAGAATAAATCACATCTTCAAATGTAATTTCACCATGTCTAAACCTCTTAATATTATCAAGAATTAGTAAGGCATTTTCTTTGCTACTTATCAATGGGATAAAGTACATAAATTCGTCGTAGGTTAAATAATCCAGCTTTAACAAGGCTTTTAAAGTCACAATGAATGGTCTGACAATATCGCCACTGATACTATTGCTAGTCTTTAGTAGTTGCTTTAAGTAGACAAAGCTGTCCCTGCTAATGTTCAAGATATTATCAGACTCGAACCGACCACTACTGGTAATTTCTAAGAGTTCTTTACCAGCTTCAGTAATTATCCTATCGCTGGAAATTAAACCAATATCTACAAGACCAGATGTTTTTTCCCGAGCATCTTTATCTTTTCTTTGAGCAGCACCAGATAAGAAGCCTTTTTCTTTCATGAAATCATAATATTTTTCTTGTGATGAAGAGTCCCAATTCCAAGCACTATTACTTGCATAAAACTCATTCAATAAGAGCAATTGTTCTTCTATCTTGAGGTTTAACTTTGCAGTTCTAAAACTGGTCGTGCCAATTACCCAGCAAAAGCTTTGATATGGAATGTTCACGGTCCTCATAGCTACAACTCCTCTACACCATAATTTGTCACGAGAACTTCCACTGTCCTCTCTTCTTTATGTTTTCTCTGGTAATTACTATTAGAGTAACTTTTTTCCAAAAAATTGCATACATAGCCATTTTTCTTAATCCAACTTAGAAGAATATTGTTTTTTTCTCCCTTGCTTTCAACAACATTCGAAAGAGCAAATTTATATCCATTAGTGTTTGCTTTATCTAGGAACGCATATAAATCATTTTCATCGTCTTCTGTCCACATACCATTCTCGTTATAGGTTGCACCTGTAATCATGTATGGAGGATCACAGTAAATAAAGGTATCCTCGCTCAAGCCATCAAGACTTATATCTCGAAAATCCTTTTTACAAAAGCTGACATCCTTCTTTTTAAGCGCTTCAGAAAACAAAATGACTTTACTTCTCATTTTTGAGTTAAAATCTCGCTTGCCTACAGGAAGATTAAATTCCTTCTTTCGATTGAACCTTATTTGGTTATTAAAGGAATAAATCATCAAAACATATAGCAGAACAATATTTTCTTTATTTTGTCTTACTGATTTATTATAATCTTCTCTTAATTTTAGAAATTTTTGCTTGTTATATGGGGCAAGACCTTTATCACTATCACAACCATAATACTCATAACCATATAAATTCGTGTTTGATAACCTATAATCTGCAATAACTTTATCAATCTGCGAAAGAATTTCTTCAGTAGGAGTATTCTTGAAATATTCTATTAAATGAATCATTTTATCGTTTGTATCGTTCAAAATGACCTTAGATGATTCACTGTTTACACCTACATTCCCACCGCCCGCAAAAACATCAAAGAAAACAGATGTGTGTGGAAATAAAGGTTGTAATTGATCTAATATTTTAAATTTTCCTCCTATATAGTTGAAAGGACATGCAACATTTATGCGTTCTTTATTTTGTTTGTCCACTACACACAAAAACAGTCTTTCCTTGTTATTTTGAATATTAGATTTTCCTGTTGAAAAACTTTTATACTCCTCAGAAAAAACTTTAACCTTTCCCTTTTTCTCCAAAATTCTAAAAATATCAGAGTCAGAAATCTTTGCATTTGACCTATCATTCCCTTTATTCTGCATATTATTATAGGACAATAGTATATATTTAGCGTCTGCCGAATCAATTAAATCTTCAAACGCCTGTGTCGCATTACTCATACAATAATCACTTTTTAAAGCTGACCTATCCATTTTTCTAGCCACTCCAAAAACCTCTGGTTTTTCCCATCTAGCAACATTTTCTAGTAGATGGTAGGCATCACTATATTGGCGAGAGTTATAAGGTGGATCTAAATAAAGTAAATCACATTCAATTCGTTCTATTAGCTCATTTGCATCTTCGTTAAATATTCTATTGTTCAGATTCAGATCTATTTCAGGGAGCAACACGTTTAGAACTAACTTTTTTTTAAAGTCAGCATTTTTTCTATAGGCATCATAGTGACCAACTGTATTAGCAATTCTATCCATTGCATAGAGTAATGATGTTATCAAAATAGCATACTCTTTATAATTGATCATGTTCATTTTAAACTGATTTTCAATGTTATCACGAATATAACCAATCTTGCTGCAATCATCAGCCGAAAAAAAAGTATTCGCAAAGTTAGCCCGCATATAATTATTTTCATCAGTTTGAATTTGATTGTATTCAAAAATCATTTTTATAATTTTTTTGGGATCATAAGAATCGGGAGAAAACCAAGCATAGTTTGAAATATAGTTACTGTAAAGCAAATCATTTGTAATGAGCATTTTATCTTTAAACGCATTAGCTACTGCCCCAGTGCCACTAAAAATATCAGCAACAATATTTATTCCGTCACAATGTTCGTCTACGGTGTTCCTTATAAATTCAGACAAAGAGTACTTGTTGCCTAAATATCTTCTGTTATTGATAAAAGATTGCTTTAAACCTAAATTGACAATGAGTTCTGAGGTTGCGTCCATTTGATTTTCCTCGCCACCTACAACACCCTTAATTGTCTCTATGCTTTCTTCATCCCACAAATATCTGCCAGACTCATTTTTCTGGAGTTGGATGTTTCCTTCATTAATAATTTTGTATAGGTAAGATCTTGAGATATTTAGTTCTTTAGCTAATTCGATAACCTTCTGCTCTGACATTCTAATCCTCCTAATGCCACAAATACGACATTTTAGTAGACATTATACCACGAATGTGCTGATATAAGCTGATATAAAATGTTTTGTTTCAGTTTTTACGATGCTATTAGCATCTTTTTTGACTTTTTTAGTTACACTTTTATTTTCTCTTCTTCTTACTCAAAACCGGACCTTTTGTCCAAGGGGAAAGTGAGGGGGGTCTTACAGAGCTTCATCTCAGGAACGGCCGTTCAAAACAAGCGTTGCTCCTGCCTGAAGATTGAGAAGCCACCCCTCACCCGAACCTTGACAAATGCATAGTCTGCCCTCGACAGAAGATACCTTGCAGCACTCCCGCCATGACGGATTCCTACCGAGCAGTTTTCTGCCAAGTGAAAACGCGGAGCAGGAACGGCAGCGACGAGCAGATGCAATCAAAACGAATGGAAGGAGAATTTTTAGATGAATGATACAAACAAGACCGTCCGAAATTGACTGTTCCCATGGCTTATAGCACGGAGGTGATGCAAATGACCGATGCCATGCAGGAACTAAAGGTGATGCCGATCTGGGTACTCTATCGGCTAAAGAAAAAATCGGACGGCAGAACAGATAAAGTGCTCTTTGCCACAAACGGCAAGGCGGCTAAGTCCAAAGACCAAAAGAGACGTGTGACGGGCTATGCCCGTGTGTCCACGGACAGTGACGAGCAGTTTACCAGCTACAAGGCTCAGGTAGACTACTATACGAAATTTATCAAAGAAAATCCCGACTGGGAGTTTTGCGGCATCTACACGGATGAGGACATCACGGGCACCAGCACCAAACACCGGGAAGGCTTTAACCGCATGATTGAGGACGCTCTGGCTGGTAAGATTGACCTCATCGTCACCAAGTCGGTCAGCCGATTTGCCAGAAACACCGTAGACAGCCTGACCACCATCAGAAAGCTCAAGGAAGCTGGCTGCGAGTGCCTGTTCCAAAAGGAGAATATTCTGACCTTTGATTCCAAGGGAGAGCGGACAAAAGGCTGGTCTTTCGCTTCCGCGATGGCAAAGAAATCATGGAGCGGCTGAGCTGAAAAACCGCTTTTTACGATAAAACAAAAGCCGCCGAGAGCGGCTTTTCTTATGTAAATAAAATAGGCTTGCCTGATTTGTATCAAGCAAGCCGTAGAAATATGGTCGGAGTGACTGGACTTGAACCAGCGGCCTCCTGCTCCCGAAGCAGGCGCTCTACCACCTGAGCCACACCCCGAGGTGCCATGATATATTATCATATAGCAAGAAAAAGTCAATCTTTTATTTTGTTTTGCAAATTGGCTTGTGAACTGCAAGTTAAAATGAAATCCCAACTATTGACAATGTAATCGATATTCGCTCAAGCAGCAGCCTGACAATAATATGTGACACTGTGCTTGCCTACGATCTTTCGCTCATTAATAGGATCTGCCCAGGTCGATCGTCATTTATCTATATGGTCGTTGTCCAACCCCTCAAAGCTTTTTTTGCAGCGTTGGCAACACTTTTATGGCGTTCCTTCTCGTATTCATTCCCCTCCTCTATATCTTAAAAAGATGTTGTTCAACCATATATAAATTGTTATTTGCACTTAATATCGCCTTAGTTGGTCATTCATAATACTAAAAGCTTCATGAGGGTAACCAAGTGCTTAGTTCCGCCAATTGTTCATCCGTGAAGCAGTCAAGGCACCAACTGATCAGGCTATTCTTCATACAACGTTCATTAAAGCAAGTCCAAACGAAAAGGTATTAATAAATAACTAAATATTTCTCTTGCTCAAGCAGTTATGATGAAAATTGTCACACCGGACACTTTGATTTGCGAACTTTACTTTAAAGCAAAACTCCCGTTTTTACGGGAGTCTAAAGTGTGTACTGCTTTATTCAGGAATTTACTTTTCAATAGATCATTTTGCTCTCGTTTGCCTTATTCCGTCCTTTTTCTCGCACGTTTCATAATTTAAATCATTACAAAACCATATTTAGATTAGCATCAAATTAAAATTCCATCTGCTTTATCTATTTTACATAAATAGTTATTCGGTCGGATCATCTGCTTGAAATATTAAACTCTTTTTAAAACTGATCAACTTGTCAGAGTCAACGCCTGTTCCATCAACTGTAAAAATGTATGAGTTATACGTGCCATCATGCCCCAAATAACTCGCTCCCCATACTTATAGATATAAACTGGATAGACTCCTTCTCGCCACTGGTAATCCCTACCATAAGGAATCATCTCATAAGGAAAATCTTCACAAGGAACACTCTTGACTTTGCTGACGTAATATTGGGGTGGATTCTTATATAACCAACTTAATGGTACTGCAAAAGTTCCTGTCATTAAATCATGATTATAGGTCCAATTATAATCTTTCAACAAAACCAAATAAGGATGCAATACCAAATTAAATGGCATTACTATGGTATTGCCCAGACCTATATATTCAATTTGTTCGGGCTGTACTAACAATCCATCAGTAATTCCTTTAATACCGGCTTCCCAGTTTGATTCACCTGGTTCTATTTGACCGGCTGGAAAACATATTCCCCCTGGTATGTCTGTGAAGATATCTTTTCGTATTTCATACAGAAATGCTGGACCTTCCGGCGTCTCGATAATTGGAGCTAAAACTGAATAACTTGTCCACAATTCAGCTCCATCAATCTCAGGCAAACGATTTTTTAAGACCTCCAAACGGTCTGGACTCTGTAAAAATTCATTAATTTCTTTGAGCATTATGATCTCCTTGAAATATAACATTTAGGACTCTATAGTAATTTACCATACAAAATAATAAATTTATACATGTAACGTTATATTTCTACCTTCGATTGTGATTTGTCCCTCATTATGTAAGGAAAATAATTCCTTTGTCATCGCACTGCGGTCCACACACAAGTAATCCGCTAATTCTTGTCTAGAAAATGGCAATTTAAACTCTGTAGAACTATTTGATTCGGCAAGCATGGAAAAAAATCTAAGTAATTTACGTTTCGTCGTCCTTTCGCTCAACAGTTCGATCTTTTGGGTCAAAAATAAATTACGTCTTGACAAGAGCCTCATCAAATTTGAGAGAACAACCGCACGGGATGGCAAGTCAGAGTGCTGTATAAGTTCGTCCACCGAAACAAAGATACAGCGACAACCTCGCGGACCTGCAACGACACTAACTTTAAGCGGTTGGTCACCTACAATCGCAAAAACTTCACTAAACATCTCACCTTTATTAAATACATTGATTAACTGACGATTACCCCAGACGTCCGTCCGTTCAATAATGCAGCTCCCATCCAATATTAAACCGATGCTATCGCTATAATCGCCTTGATGTAAAATGATTTCGTTTTTTGTGTATGAAATCATAGGCAATGGCATACTAACCAGCATATCCTCTACTGCATAAGTATCGAGACCATTAAATAACTCAGTCTTCGTTAATTCCCGTAATATTTCCTCCGTGAGAGCGCTATTATTATGATCAATTGATGATGCCTGCTTCATTGTATTGTCCTTTTTTAGTCAAATATTTTCCAATTATATTTTTAAGATAAAAATAATTTCTAAGCTTTAATTGTTAATGTTGAATCATTAAATACGCCCCGACGCTTTATAAATTAGTGCATTGCAAATTGCTGCAGCGATATTGCTTCCACCCTTCCTTCCGCGGGCCACAATGGCTGGACACCCGGACTCAACGATTAATTCCTTTGCTTCCTCCACATTTACAAAACCTACCGGCGCTGCCACAATCAAACAGGGGCGAAAATCGCTATTTGCCATGACCTCTGCCAATCGAATTAAAGCGGTAGGCGCGTTGCCGATTGCAAAGATGACAGGCTTTTTAAGTTGCTCTTGCAGAGCTACTCCTCGATCCATACAGACTGTTGCCCGCGTCGAATCCCGTTCCTTGGCTTCAGCAGCGACATCAGGATCGCTCATAAAACAATGTACTTCTCCACCCATCTTAGCAACGGTCTTGCGACTAATACCTGACCAAGCCATCCGTGTGTCGGTAACGATATGAACACCATCTTTAATCGCTTGAATTGAATTTTTCACTACGTCTGGGGTAAAAAAAAGATTGTCAGCATAATCAAAATCTGCACTTGTGTGGATCGCCCTTAGAATAACCGGCTCATTGTCATGATCTAAGATTCGATTGCCCAGTTCACTGCGAATGATCTCCATGCTGCGCCTTTCGATTTCATCCGGTCGATACCAAGTAATCTGTTCCCATGGGTTAAATATATTTCCATTACCATTGCTAATATTTGACACGTCTTGATGTTCCTTCATTTTATGCTCCCGTTTCTTTTAAATTAATGGTTTATTTTGAAACTCTTTTATAATTTGGTTTACTAATTCACTCAAATCCTGTTGACGATCTGATCGGGAATCTGATGTAGCGTATTCTTCAGGTCGTTCAATTACGATGACAGGCAGATCAAGATCTGCTGCTGCCTTAATTTTTTCAGCAAAACCGCCTGCGGAACCACCATCTTTAGTAATAATAACACCTGCATTAAACTGTTGAAATAATGCCTTATTTAAGTTTTCATCGAACGGTCCTTGCATAGCTACAATGCGATTAGGTTTAATGTGAGAGCGACTACACTGTTCTAGGGACGAGATCACAGGAAGTACTCTAGCAACCAGACGCTCAGTAGGTATGTGGGAAGAATAGATTGGTAACTCCTTACTACCTGTCGTCAAAAAAACTGTTTGGTTAGGCGGCAGATTTGACAACAACTGATTGGCAATTTGACAGGCTTCTATGCTATCAGAAACAAAATAAGCTTTTACCTCTTTAAATAAATCTGTCCGAGCCAGTGAATCTGGTCGTGTATAGCGCAAATATTGAACACCTAATTCTTGTGTAACTTTTCTTAATATGGATGAAACAATAACGGCATAAGGATGGGTACAATCCAATACCACCGACACATTGTGGGAAGTCATAAATGTCTGGAAACCGATTGCGTCCAAGCGTCCTACATGTACAGTCACATCGGCATCATCTAAGTTAAGCAAACTCTTAGCCCACTCGGTAGCCACTGACACGACTATAGGGATACCTGCCCTGCGCAATTTGTTAACCGCCGTTCTGCCGTCCACAGTTCCGGCAACTACAAGGACCTTACCTCGCATATTTTGCTGATTAAATTTATTTTTATCTGTGCTTATTGCCATGGCAACCTCTACTCTTCATTAGGTAGCTCATTCCCTTGATTGTCTAAATATTTCTTTTCATACCCTCGCGGCGTAACCAGTTTTCCATTCATAATTTTTGTCTGAGAATTACCTATGATGACGACCGAAAACATATCGATCTCTTCCCGAGGCAAATCAGCTAAATTCGTTATAATATATGTTTCCTGCTCTCTTCCCACATGACTTGCTACTCCACAAGGAGTCTCGCTAGAACGGTAACGTTCTATAATTTTACATGCTCGATCAAGATAATCTTGTCTCTTGCGACTCCTTGGATTATAAAAACAAATGACAAAATCGCTCGCTGCCGCAGCTTCTACCCTTTTAAAAATTGTGTCCAAGGGGGTCATCAAATCACTTAGACTAATAATCGCTGTGTCATGCATCAGAGGCGCTCCTAAACCAGCGCCCGCCGAAGAAGCAGCTGTAATACCTGGCACAACTCGGATATCTATTTCGTTGCCACCTTTAGTCCGGTCGGCGATTTCCAACATGATCCCTGCCATCCCATAGATACCGCTGTCTCCACTGCTCACAACAGCGACACGCAAGCCCTCTAAGGCCTTCATGACGGCATACTCACATCGCTCAATCTCCTTAGTCATGGGAGTAGAATAATAGTGGGCTTCAGGAAAAAATTTGCGCAATATTTCAATATAAGTCTTATAACCGACAACCAAATCAGCCTGTTCAATAGCGTGGGCGGCACGAAAAGTCATATCTTCCTTGCTGCCCGGACCAAAACCAATGACATCAATGGATCCACTTTTTGTCATTATTCATCCTCCTTTTTAGGAATATAGCGTTGCTGGATATCTTCATCTAAGCATGATAAAAAATTAACAAGCATATCTGTCGTTCCATATTCTCTAACGTTGTATACCAAGTATTCAACGACCTGAGACGCAGGTATGCGATCATCTAGCTCCGCGACCCTGCTCACCAAATTAGTAAGCAACTGTTTATTTTCGTGATATATGTGCCACTTCATAAAGCGATCAACGTATTGATCAACCTGCTTGCCTGCAACCTTGCTTTGAGCAGTGCGCTGTTCGTTGTTCGCTTCGGACATTTTTTTAAAATCATCAATGTCTAAAAGTTTCACATAGTCCAATTGACGCAAGGAGACATCAATATCCAAAGGCACTGCAATGTCAATAAATAAATATTGCTGGTCACTTTTTAAATGTGGCTCACAATCTTCTATCGTAAATACATAGTGAGGGCTGGAAGTGGCACTGATTACGACATCAATCCGATCAAGAAATATGAACCTGTCGTCATAATCAATCCACTCTAGGCAAGGATGTTGATAAATGACAGGACTACTGTCGCGGTGAGAAACCCTGTTGCGCCCGCGATCTGTTTTGCGTCTTCTCATCGTTCCGTAAATATGACAATTTCCAGCCGCACAAAGATTTTTTAAGACACTGGAACCAGTTTGACCCGAAGCACCTACTAAAAGAATATGAGGTTGTTCTTTTGCTTCCAAAGCTATCTTCGCAGCCAAACTGGCTATGGAAACAGGAGCTGCTGGAATCGCCGTCGCTGTCTTTATGGCTTTTGCTGCCGTCACGGCGCTGCGGAACATGACATTAAGATGGCTATCACTATGGCGGTGTTTCAAAGCAAAGGCATGAGCCTGTTTTATTTGACCAAGGATCTCATCCTCTCCTAGCACCATCGAATCCAGACCGCAGCCGACACGAATCAAATGCCGAACAGCACGATCGTCTTTATAAAAATAAAAGCTGCGGCGCGCTTTACCCACCTCTACACCTTGAACAGCGCAGAGCACTTCTTGGACATAGACTATAGAAGCTGGATCATTAGAAGTGAAATATAATTCTAACCGATTGCAGGTATTGACAACAACCAGCCCGTTGAGACAACCCTCGGCCGCCCGCTCATAGCGGTCTCGAATGTCTTCATTTATCGAACCATCGGTTAACAAAGATAACGGTTGTTCTGACCGCTCTGGGTCAATCAAAATATTGGCAATTTGTTCAATATCTGCATTGGTCACCGACAGCGCTGTGCGCAATTCCAAAGGCGCTGATTGAAAGTTTATACCTGTACTAAAAATTAACATGCTGTATAGTGCATCTCCTTTTTAACAATGGAAAGCGTCATACCGTTATGGCGGATTTTTTCCACAATTAATTCACTATGTCCGCCTACTGCACATAATGCAGCCGGCGCTGAGACGGCTCCGACACCAACTGTTTGTCTGACAAAATCAGAACATTCGACACTTTCACAAAACGGCTCCAAGTCAATTGGGTCATAAAATTTTAGGTCACATTTAAAATATTTAGCCGCTCTTTGTAGTGCAAGTTCGGTGCGTTTGACACTGTGACTGGCAATACAAGCAATAGACAATTCTGATATATTGTATTCAGCTAGTTTCATTTTAATATATTCTATTAGCTGCTCTGGCTCTGTATTACGTTTACAACCTATGCCTAAAAAAATATCCTTGGGTCGCAACCACAGACAGTGGGGAGCAGATGGCAAACTTGGCAAATCTTTAGTGCTAGAAACTACCACTCGATTCAAGTCTCTAGACCAATTAAATTCGCTATTTAGTTCCCTGGATTCAGAAAAAGGTAAAACCTCGACTGGACCTCTAAATGATCCTGTAAGGCGACCGTCTATCGTCACTTGGACACAGCGATTTGCAATCAAATCAGCGCTTATGTATTTTATTTCAGCAGTATCCTCAATTAAAAGATCATGGTCCCTAGCAAAAACATCGAAAGCAGTGACTTCTGCAACATCAGTTGCCGTTGTTATGACAGCCTGACAAAGTCGGAATTTATTACTCAATCGAACGGCGATCATTCGAGCAAGCAAATTCGCGCCACCCATATGTCCCGACAAAAGACTTATGGCAAAGTGTCCCTGTTGGTCAAGCACAATGACAGCAGGATCCTCACTTTTATGTTTTATCAAGGATGCGATATAGCGGACCACAATACCCGTCGCCATAATAAATACAAGCCCATCATAGGTATGAAAAGCTGTGGTTAAATCTGCGAGTTCAGCGGTCTCCCATTGACCGGTACCACCTTCTAAGAGCTCATCTCGCAATTCTTTACCCTGTGGAGTTAATGCAAAAACTGCCACTCTTTTTTTAGACCAGTCAAACATATTATTTCGTTTCACCTTGACGATAGCCGTGGGAAAAATAGCGGTCATAAATTTTGGATAATTCAAATTTATCACCTAAAAATTCGCCTACGGTTACCAGTGCCTGACGTGTAATACCGGCAGCCCTAACTTGAGACGCAATATTGTTGAGTTGCCCTACCAAAATTTTTTGGTCCGACCAAGTGGCTCGACTGACCACTGCAACCGGTGTTGTTTCGTCGTACCCTCCCTGGATCAACTCTGCCACCAGTTTTTCAATTTGACCCACACTTAAAAAGATTACCATTGTAGCTTGATGTTGAGCCAAACTGACAATGTCCTCCCCTTCTGGAACAGGAGTTCTGCCGGCACGACGCGTCAAAATAACGGTCTGACTGACGGATGGCAACGTATATTCCCGACCCAACGCAGCAGCCGCCGCGACAAAAGAACTAACCCCAGGAATAACTTCATAGGTAATATCTTTTTTTTCTAAAACATCGATTTGTTCCCTAATAGCGCCATATATAGAAGGGTCACCGGTATGAACCCGGGCAACCAGCTGTCCTTGCGCCTCTGCAGCAAGCATGACCGCCAGAACCTCGTCTAAATTCATACCAGCGCTGTCATAAATTTGTGCATCTTTGCGACAGGTGACCAGCACCTCGGGGTTGACGAGGGAACCGGCATAAATTATAACATCGGCGGAATCGATCACTCGCTTAGCTTTTAAAGTCAATAATTCGGGATCACCAGGACCCGCACCAATAAAATAAATCATGGTCTGTCTCCTTCTGATCAACTCTTCGATCAAATTATATTCAACAGGCAGCTTGGCAATTGAAGTGCAAAATTAATTTTTCTTTTTGATAATCACCGTGGTAAAGTAAGGCCACTTTTCTTCATCAGTAGTAGTTTCAACAGATTTGATGACTTCGTCTGCAAACCCCAAACGACTCACGACAACAGCTTCATTGACAAGTTCTGTCGTAGACATTAGGTCTCGCAGATCGTGGATAATTTTTCCTGCCTTCATGACCACTAGAGTTTGCACTCTGGGATCAACTAGTGCCACTTTTATATCATCGAAAGTACTGACTCCTGGAATAATTTGGATCGATTCTTTCTGTTCTGACAAAGCGATGCCTGCCTTGCTAGCTGCTGCTGTAATTGAAGTAATTCCGGGCACAACCTCCACAGCAAATCCTTTGTCTTCAACTTTGTGTTTAACATAAAAACAGGTACTATAGATCGTCGGATCACCGATCGTCACCATTGCAACCGACTGCCCCGCATCTAGCATATCAATAATATCTTCCGCCGCCTTGCGGTGATGGGTCTCGCGAACATCTGCATCCCGAGTCATGGGAAATAACAGAGGCAATAGTTTGGGCGTCGTCGTCCCCGCAGGTAACAGCGACTCAACGATTTGTTGTGCCAACCCCGGTTGGTTTGGCTCCACTTGGGGAACAGCTAAACAGTTCACCGATCGCAATAAATTAATTGCCTTTAGAGTCAGAAGTTCAGGATCACCCGGACCAACCCCAATACAATAAAGGGTTTGGGGATTTGCCTTGCTGTTTAAATTCAGAGCATCTATTTCACTCTTCATAATTAATATTTACCTTCCCTTAAAATTTAAATAAATTAAATCATATTTTCTGTATCATCTCGCCAGTCGGCAGCAATCAGCCAAATAGGATTTTCCGCTTTCGGCATATGTACCCGCCCCAAGTTGCGATAAGAGTTAACTTGAATTTGTTCAATGTCGGTTACTGCAAAATGATATTTCTGTAATAATTTAATCGCTTGATAAGGCGTTTCCAGTGTAACACCGCTGACCACAATACGGGGAAATAATTTACCCGTGGTGCGATTTAGTTGATGCCATCCATCCGTCAGATAGCGCAATATGTCTTCTAACCGCCCTCCGCTGCCACCAATAAAAGCCCTGTCGGGAAGAGGAAGCCCTGCGAAAATTTCGGGTGCTTCGCCATCGACCACCGTCAGGTTATTAACACCAAATTTTTTTCCATTTTGTTGGATGAGTTGGACACCCTCAGGCTCTACTTCAATGGCAAAAACGTGTCCTCCTCGCTGACTTAAAAGAGCAATTTCAACGGAACACGAGCCCGTACCCGCTCCGATATCCCATACACAATCTTTCCCTGTCAAGTTAAGGAGTGAAACTAGGCGACTCCTTATTACAGACTTTGTCATGGGTCGTTTTCCACGAACAAAAGCTTCGTCAGGCAGCCCTCCTGCAAAGCCTGCACCTAAGTGTATTGTGTAATTGTTCTCCGCAATAGTTGTCGCCGCTGGTATATTAAGATCAGCATTTTCGTTGAGAAATATTTGTTTGTTAACCCTGTTTTTATTTGTTGATTCAACCAATTCGGTTGCTTCTACAATGACTAAACAAAGTCGCTGTTCTTCAATTGGACCTGACAAAAAATCTTTAACAGTTCCTGTAACTATTTCTTCATCGTCATAACTCAGCCTAAACCCACAACTCATGAGATCATCCCCGCGACCATATTGCACAAGTGCTTCGGCTATCCAGCGGGGACTGTGGAGGGGATCAGTAAATAGTGCCAATGAATCCCCTTGCTTGAAAATTCGTTCTAGGTCAGCCGGCTCTCTGCCGTGGAGACTAAGTATGTTTAAATCATTCCATTTTCTCTGTAAACGACTAGTAAAATATTGGAGCGACGAAATGCCGGGCAACCATTCAATCTGTTGATTTGGTGAACGTTCGGCAATCACTTTACTAAGCCACGACGCGATACTAAAAATACCTGTATCACCGGTACACAGTACAGCTGTATCACCTTTTTGAAGATCGGCAAGGAGAGGCTCAACCATCGCCGTCAATTTGCCATCAAAAATTCGCCATTGATACTGTGAATGATCAAATGCAAGACGTTCAGCCAACTCGTTAACAAGCATATCTTTGAGTCTTTCACTGGCAAATATATAAGACACTTTGGTGATTCGATTCCACGCTGCCAGGGTCATCCACTCTGCTGTTCCTGGTCCCATTCCAATTAGAAATAATCTATGTTTCGTCACACATTTCTCCAACTCTAGTTATGTTTTAAATAAAGACCTTCGCAAATGATACCTTATTCAAATCTATAAAAGTATTCAAAAAGTCAACTAATTAATTTGTCACTTTTAATACTGCTCATGAGTAACATCTAACTTTATTTCTTTATCCAGTTCGATTGTACTGTATAAGAAGTGACCGCGACCATCTGACAACAGACAGTTGGCTTCAATGCCTAGATTTTCAAAGTCTTCCATTGCAGAACAGCAGCGACGCGCAATGCGTTCACAAAAAACGTCTAGAATGCCCAGTTCATCTAAAATAGGAAGGGCAGCATCAGTTGTACGACAGGCCGCTAAGCGCTCTAAATCACGCCCTGTCACTCCGAGCATAGCAGCATTAGCAACAAGAATTTCTTCGCGAGCATCGGCCACATGGCTGTGGGTATTAAATATACCGGCAGACACTTTAATGACTTTACCTAAAGGTCCAACTAAGGTTACTTTTTTCATATCTTTGGCTGCTGCTGCTCTCAGCATCGGACCAACAAAATTGCTGCAAATGACAGGACGACCTGCTTGATTACCGAGATAAATGTGGGCAAAGCGCTCCGATGTGTTACCGAAAACAAAGGTAATTTTCCCGTTATGATCAGGCATAGCTGCGGCTATATTAATTTCTTCAATTAGAGAATCTAGATAAGCCTGTTCCGACATTGGCTCAACGATCCCCGTTGTACCTAGAACAGAAAGACCACCGATAATACCTAGACGCGGATTAAAAGTATTGGCAGCCACATTTTCACCGCCGGGAATGCTGACCTCAACTGTCAGCCCACCGCCCTCCGGCATATAGGGAAGGATCGCCTGTGTAATCATAGATCGCGGTACGGGATTAATTGCCGGCTCTCCCGGTTCTATTTTTAATCCCGGCAAGGTAACTGTGCCAACCCCTTCCCCTCCTTTGAACACAACTTCACCAGTTATATTATTAGGTTTTACCACAGAACAGATCGCCAGTCCCGTTGTCACATCGGGATCATCTCCACCATCTTTAATGACACAACAGCGCCATGTTTTATCCGGCAATTGTTCTGCACTATTGATCTCTAGTGTGATCGGCTTGCCTTCTGGATTATGAATGGTTAAAAATGGAGGCTCGGGCAACACTTCACCGTTATATAGTTTTATCGAAGCCAAGGCAGCCGCCGCCGCACAGCTGCCTGTGGTATACCCTTTGCGAAGCTCGCCACTCTGTCCTTGTTTTCGTTGAAAAAACAAATCATCCTGCCGGCGATCTGCTTGATCGTTTTTTGTAGATTTTCGCTTCACTAACCAACGTTCAAAAGTTTCAAAATTTCGTGGTACCGGTCCATCATTGGCCATGGTCTCGTCTTGTAAGGTATCGCATACCGCTTGAATAATTGGACGAGGCATGCCAGCGTCTCGCAGCAGTTCGACATTGTTGAACCCTTCAATAATATCGCCGTCAAATTGAATCTTACCGTTCCGCAGCATAATCATACGGTCGCCAAAACTATAAGCCCAATTCACATCGTGGGTTGCAATTAATAGAGATATGCCTCGCTTGGCAAGATCATCCAAAATTTTAGTGACTAAATTAGAATTCGGAGGATCAAGCCAGGCCGTCGGTTCATCCAAAAGTAGAAGATCGGACTCCATGACTAACAAGTCTGCCACCGACACCCGTTTTTTCTGACCGAAACTAAGATATTGTACGGCTCGCGTGGCCAAATCCATCAGGTTTGTGTCCTTAATGGCCTGTTCCGTACGACGCCGAACTTCGTCCTGAGACAAGCGTAAATTGACTGCGCCAAATGAGATCTCTTGTTCAACCGTGGAGGCAAATAATTGGTTATCAGGGTCTTGAAATACCATGCCCACACTCTGACGCAATTCATTTAACATCTTAGATTTATACTTTAACTTTTCCCCTTTAAACAAAAACGTACCCGTTTGAGGTTTTAAAAGCCCAGTCAGGATTTTAAACAAAGTGGATTTACCCGAACCATTAGGACCTAGCAAAATAATGACTTCACCGGGATAAATTGACAGTGATACATCCTTTAACACAGCATCTTGATCCGGATATGCAAACAGAATGTCTTTTAGCTCAACAATCGGTTTTTGCTTTATCCCATTATTTTTATCCATACACCACCTAATATAAAAACTGCTAATAAGATAGCAAGTACAACAGTTTTATACGATCTAAATTCCCAAATCGGTTCCAAGGTCAACAAGCTTCCGTTATAGAGACGACAAGCTAGACTTTCTTCCATACGATCAGCATAAATAAAAATGCGACTAAAAAGAGAACCCATCGCTCCGCCTAGTGATTTTAAACCGGTTTTTAAACCATAATAGCCCATACGCAGGCTCTGGGCATCTATAAGTGTTTGAAAAGCATGATAAATAATAAAAATAAAACGATAAACAAGAAACATCAATGTAATCAAAAACATAGGCACATGAAGACGACGCAATTGGATTAAAATGTCATTTAAAGGTGTACTAAAAGATATAAAGTATAAGGCAAAGACTGCACCTAGAGCTCTAGAAATTAATTGAATACCTTGTTCTAATCCTACATTTGTCAAAATTAAAGAACGACTTGCCTCTCTATTTAAGGCCCAAATTACGCGAACTTGATCCTGTTCAGGAACACCAATTGTCAGAATAATCGTCAAAAAGCCTATGAACAGAAAAACTAGCGGGGCGCGCATCGTATTAAAAAGTGTTTTTATAGGAATACCCACCATTAATTTTAATGTCAACACAATTAAAGCCACGGCTAAAATCGAAAAAAACCATTGGCTGACCACCATCACCATAATCATAATCCCGCCACCAAACAATAATTTGACAGCGGGATGGAGATAAGCAATATTGCAATTATTGGCATACCAATCAATTTTCATTGGTCTTCTCTGATTCGGACCTGCGCTTTGTGCGACCTATAAAATAACCTATAACACCAGCTCCAATTGCTGCCTGAAGCGCAAACAGCAAGCTTTCGATCTCGCCACTGGCAGGCTCCATGACGGGATCTGCCCAAGGCTCATAGTCCGGATTAATTTCACCGATAACATTTTCCGCTTCCCCGTCGGCTCCACCAAATTCTGCTTTACCACCCAAACTAATCAGTGGAATAACTGTCAATAATACTATAACAACTATGATTCCTATAATCGTCGATTTTTTCATTTTAATCCCTCAATCCTTATTTATATTTGATATCGACAAGACCCTTATGTCGGTATTACTTTTAACAACTGCAGTTCTTGCTTGTTGTGATTCAAAATAAAGGAGAATAACAGCACCGTCAGTAGACCTTCTATAATTGCCAAAGGGATTTGAGTAACAGCAAATACCGTGCCAAATTTAGCAAAAGATGCGCCAAAACCACCGACAGGATCCGGATATGCCATGGCTAATTGAATTGAAGTTGTTACGTATGTAAACAAATCACCGAGAGCGGTTGCCAGGAAGACGCCAACCAATCGAGTCTTGTTGCCAGAGTCACCAGCAGCTGCATTTTTAGAAACTAATTTATAGATTGCAAAAGAAACTAGAGGACCAATAATGGCCATAGAAAATGTATTTGCTCCTAATGTTGTCAAGCCGCCATGGGCCAACAAGATGGCTTGGAACAACAAAACAATTAAGCCCAGCACAGTAGTAACAAAAGGACCAAATAAAACTGCTGCTAGCCCTGTACCCGTGGGATGAGAACAACTGCCTGTTACCGATGGTATCTTCAGTGCTGACAAGACGAAAACATAAGCTCCTGATAGTGCGAGTAGAAGCATCACTCGGCTATTGATCTTAGCTTTTTTAGCAATTTGCTTGAGTCCAATTACTAAGAAAGGTAAGCACAATACGCCCCAAATAATACACCAGGTAGGAGAAAGAAATCCTTCCATAATGTGCATCGCACCAACTTGACTTCCACCTACTAACAGAAGGGTAAACAACAACATTGTTGCTCCGGATACCCACATCGTGCGTCGATTCGTTGACTTCATAAATAACCTCCTAAATCATTACCCAATGACTGTCGAAGGCTAAAGTTGGCCTCTGTCAATCCTTCGTTGACAGTGCATCAGGCGCTAGTCAGGCAGGTATTCTGACTGATTACTTAAATTTTAGTAAATCACAGTGGCGGGACCGTACAAGACTTTAACTTGTTTCCCCTTTTAATTCGTTTTAACGACAACCTGA
>JAAYOA010000135.1 GCA_012520525.1 Clostridiaceae bacterium
CATGGAGCGACCGAGGGCTAGAAGCCCGTTGACACCGTGGTGAGCCTTGATGGTTAAAAGAATGGCGTTGTAGAGGTCCAAATCGCCTTTAGGAATGGCGACAGAATCTGCATATTGCTCATTGAGCAAATCGGCCCAACTACGCGGCATTTGTCTTCCCTCCAACCTGTCTTTATTGACAATGAAGATGGCCGGCACAATACCGACAATGTGGTAGTAACCGTTAGGGTCTTTGAGTTCAGCTCCGTGCTGAATAAGCGTTTTGTCAACGGGGTAGTCACCACCACTATAAATACCTGTCTGGAGATATTCCACCTTCATTTTTTTGCTAAAAAACATTTCAAAACCAGCTGATAATATGATATCTGGTTCGTCTGTAATCCATGACACACCAAGATTTGCAGTTCTCAAATCGTAGCTAATTTTGATGCCAGATTCATCTTCAATGCGCTGTGTCTCATTGAGGATGGCATCACGTAGCGGCAGATGAATTGGACATGGCAACACGCCTTTGATGTCAATGTCACCGCGGCTCATTTCTCCTTGATTGAGACTCGCATCGGGACCGCATTGTGTTTGTGCCAAATATTGGGACAATTTTTCGGCAAAACCCTCGGCATCAATATTTTGCTTGGACAGGGCATCGTTCAAAGTCATTTTGCGTCCGAGACTTTTGACAATCAATTTATTTTCCAGCTGAGAGAGACCGTTGGCGATAAAGAAATCCAGCAGGTTCGGTTGATCTTCTGTCAATTCATAGATAGTCTTGTTAAAGTCAAGCATATTTGTCCTTTCGTGATCAGTTATATTAATTAGCACCAACGGCAATTGGTGTATAATTTCTTGTTAAAATACTATTCCATGATCAGGATGGAGTCATTCTAACCCAGGACACAAATAGGATATGTGGTTTTTAACACAAATCTTAGTTATATAAATAGAAATTTTGGTTTTCAGTCGCTTAAAATATATTAATTAATATATTTTTAATAATAGTCTGGATTGCTCAGGTAAATTTTTCTTAGTGATTTAATTATTTGCTAAGTATTTTGGAAGACGGGAGGATACGTTGTTGAAGCCAAATAATAAAGCTCAAGATGATCAAGATAGAATAAATACAGAAATGAGTGGACAGGAAAAAGAATTACAAAAAAAAGGAGCATGCGCCAACGCAAAACCAACACAAAAAAAATCTCTCTGGGTATTTTTTTGGTCTTGCTTTAAGATCAGCGCAGTGACTTTTGGTGGTGGATATGTTATCGTTCCCCTCCAGAAACGCCGCTTTTGTGATGAGCTTCATTGGATTGCAGAGGACAAGGTGTTGGATCTTGTTGCCATGGGTCAATGTGCCCCCGGACCTTTGGCAGTGAACGCGTCAACTCTGATGGGGCAATATATCTTTGGTTACAAGGGTGCGGTAACAGCTGTGGCAGCAACCGCCTTGCCACCGTTGATTATTTTGTCGATAATCTCTTTATTTTATAAGCTGTTTGCTGCAAATCCTGCGGTTCGGGCGGTACTCAGAGGTATGCAGGCAGCTGTGGCAGCTCTTATTGTATACACTGTTTTGACAATGGCATGGAATTTACTGAAGAAAAAATCGGCTTTTTCAATTTCCCTTTTGGTCATTTTTTTAGGACTAGCAATTTTTACTCGAATTAATGTAATTTTCATCATTCTCGCGGCTGCTCTGATCGCTATAGTGACATATTTTTTCGTAAAAAATGATATTAAGCAAGATCAAGAATTTTTCACCTCAAATACTTGCGGGGATCAGGTTGGAGACGTAACTGAAACAGATGAGGCGGGGGCTTCAGATGGTTTACCTCAGAGAGATGATTCAGACGGTCAATTGGTACAAGATTCGAGTGCGGAGCAACCAGATGCCCTTGGTGAAGATATTAAAAATAATAAGAATAATAATACCCAGCGAGGAGGTGACCAATGATTCTTTTATTGAAACTCTTTTGGAGTTTTTTACAAATTGGTCTTTTTAGTTTCGGCGGTGGGTATGCTGCGCTGCCATTGATTGAAGAACAAGTGGTTAATATCAATGGCTGGCTAACTATGGAGGCTTTTGCAGACTTGGTAACGATTTCTCAGATGACTCCAGGACCTATTGCCATAAATTCGGCTAGTTTTGTAGGTATGCAGATCGCAGGTGTGGGAGGCGCCCTTGTTGCAACGGTGGCTACGTTACTTCCTGGTACATCAATTATTCTTATAGTTGCAAAACTCTACCAAAAGTATTCGGAGTTGCCTTTGATGCAGCGAATTTTAACGGCTCTTCGACCCGCTGTTATAGCCTTGATTGCGTCGGCAGCCCTTAGTTTGACCCAAGATGCCATACTGGACAGTTCTGGTAAAGCGGCTGTAGGCGGTATAAATTTTTTTTCAATAGCTATTTTTTTATTTTCACTATTGGCCTACCATAAATTGAAAAAGGCTGATCCCATTGTGGTCATGTTGGTCATGGGGATTCTTGGCGGTCTAGGATTTTACTTTTTTAAGTTATAAAATTATTATCATAATATTTTTCTTGTTTGTGACGATGATGTGTTTGCGAGGAACTGTCCGCAGAAAACAACATTTGTATTTGCTAATGAACAACAGTTTTTTTACATGTCGATGATATAATATCAGCGATAAACTAGATTTTATGAAAGAGGTTACTTTTAGCTATGGCTGAGTATGTAGGTATATTAAGACCATATAATAGAGGCGGTATTGTCGAGACGGGCAATCGAGATTTTGGGGATATTTGGATCCCGGAACAAAACTTGAGTGGGGCGCCTTTCGGTATGCAAGTGGTCTGTGAAGCCGATCCGCCTGAACCACAGAAGATGAGTACCGGCCGTATTATAGAAGTACTAGGCGACCCTTCGCGACCTGATGTGGCAATTCAGGCAATCATTCGATCATATGGATTAAGTGAGACATTCCCACAAGCTGTGCAAGTGGCGGCGGACCAGTTGCCGCGGGAGATTTTGGAGGAGGAAATCACCGAAGAACTGAGGTTGGGTCGCAAGGATTTGCGCACGCTAAAGACATGGACGATTGATGGATTGGATGCCAAGGATTTAGATGACGCATTGAGCTATGAAGCTTTGCCTGAGGGCAAAATGAGGGTTTACGTTCACATTGCTGATGTTACCCACTACGTCAAAGAAGGCAGTCCTATTGATCGAGAGGCTGCTTCCCGTGGCACGTCGGTTTATCTTGTAGATCGAGTCATTCCCATGCAACCTCCAGCTCTATCCAATGGCATCTGCAGTTTGAATCCAGATCAAGACCGCTTCGCGCTGACAGTGCGTCTTGATTATGATAGTGATGGTAGATTTCTTACGGGTGAAATCTTTGAAAGTATTATCCGTTCCGATGTGAGGGGCAATTATGATGATGTTTGGAAAATGATCGAGAGCGGCGAACCCGTAGCGGGATACGAAAAGATCTTTGATGGAATCATGGCTTTGCATAAGTTGTCTCGACTGCTCCGCAAAAAAAGACTTAGTAACGGGTCATTGAATTTTGTCACAATGGAAACTAAAGTTGAACTGGACAGTGAGGGTCATCCCATCGATATTTATCCTGAACCTTCCACAGAGGCCAATGAACTGATCGAGGAATTCATGATCCAGGCCAACGTCTTTGTTGCAAAGCGGTTTGATTATATGGAAGCCCCATTTATCTATCGTGTTCACGAGAAACCGGATCCCGACAAGATCGCCCGTTTCTTTACAGTAGCTAAGCGCATCGGCGCCGATGTGCGGACGCCCCATGAACTTACGCCAAAGAGTTTAGCAACAGTTCTCGATGAAATCAGAGATCACCAGTACAGCGCAGTTTTGTCCCAGTTGCTTCTGCAAGCCCAAGCAAAGGCTCGTTACGATGAAATGTGTCTCGGGCATTTTGGTTTAGCGATTCATTATTATTGTCATTTCACTTCGCCGATTCGACGTTACCCTGACTTGTTTATCCATCGCGTTATTAAAGGTTATTTGCATGGACGTCCTAAAATTAAACGCTGGAATAGTTTAGCTCCAGAGCGGGCTGAACATTCTTCTATCATGGAGCGGGTGGCCATGCAAGCTGAACGGGATACTGTGGATCAAAAAATAGCTGAGTACATGGCAGAGCACTTGGGGGAAATGTATGAAGGGACGATCAGCGGTATGACCTTTGGTGGCATGTTTGTCCGACTAGATAATTCAGCTGAAGGCATGGTACCGTACCAAGGAATGGACGATTACTATGTCTTTAGTGAAGAACAAATGCTTGTCCAAGGTGAACACAGTAGACGGGTTTTTCGCATCGGTGACAGGGTAAAGATCCAAGTAGCTAAAGCTGATCCTATTCGCCGATTGGTGGACTTTGTTCTTGTGGACGAAAAATCAGAGGGAACAGTTGAGCCTTCACATATTGACGAAGATGAGCAGGAACGTATCAGGGAACGATCCGAAGAATTTCGCAGTCGCCGTCGCGAAGATCGGGAATCTCAACCGTTGCGGGCTGAGGATATTATTTCAGGCAGGCGACGAGAATTCACCGGGTCTAAAAATAAGTCAAAAGGCGGTAAGTCCAAGAATTCCCCTAAATCCAAGAAGAAGAGCAAAAAGAAAAAGAAAAATAAAAAGTCTCGGGGAAAAGGAAAAAAGAACAAAAAGTAATTACTTATCTTGTATATAAGGTGTAAGTTTTTCTATTAGACTTTTCATTCTTTCATCAGTGTCTTGATTACCATGTATATGACATAATACAGGTGCCTTTAGATTAAGACTAAAAATACCCATGATCGATTTACCGTCGACGACATATCGTCCCGACAATAAATCCACGTCAAATGGGTAGTCGTTGACAATCCTGACAAAGTCTTTAACTGCATTTACGGAATCCAGCAATACATATCGTTCAAACATATTTATCTCCCGTTTAAAAATAGTGTGACGATTAAAAACAAATACCAAGGAGTTTTCATTACATGATATCACAAAGTAAAGCAGCTGCTGTACTAAATTTGGGTTGCAAAGTAAACCATTATGAAACCGAAGGCATTAAGCAGCAATTTTACGATGCGGGATTTGATATTGTGCCTTTTGATGCTATAGCAGACGTATATGTCATCAATACATGTACAGTCACAGGGGAAGCTGCACGTAAATCTCGCCAGATGGTGAGACGGGCAAAACGGAATAACAAAAATGCCCTTGTGGTTGCCGTCGGCTGTGATGTCGAAATGGAAGGAGAACGCTTAAATGCCGATCTCATGATCGGCAACAACAAGAAGAATGAAGTCGTCCCGGAAGTTATCGCTCTATTGGCAAAAAGCAATCAACCGGGTGGAGAAAAGTCGATAGAGGCGACTGTTGTAGAGGCTGGAATCCATATTCCAGCTGGTCAGAAGGATGCTGCTCTTTTTGAAGAAATGGGGACGGTAGTCCAACAATCTGACACCCGCGGCGTCATCAAAATCCAGGATGGTTGCAATAATTTTTGTTCGTACTGTGCTATTCCCCTAGCCCGAGGTCGAGTGCGCAGTCGCCAGCCGGAGTCCATTATTGCTGAAGCCCAAGCTCTAGCAGCGGCTGGTTTTCAAGAGATTGTTCTAACAGGCATACATATATGTTCCTATGGTACAGAACCAGGTTTTAGATCGAGAGTTCAAAATTTAACGGGCAGTGCTGCATCTGCCACCTATTTATTGGATCTGTGTGATAAATTAGCGGAAATACGTGGCATCGAGCGTCTGCGACTCGGCTCCCTAGAACCTAAATCCGTGACCGAGGCATTCGCCCGGCAATTCGGTGCCAACCCCATTCTCTGTTCCCATGTCCATCTTTCCTTACAGAGTGGTTCCGATGATATTTTAAAAAAAATGGGACGTCGCTATACGACAACAGACTATGCTGCAGCAGTGGCGTATCTGCGTGCCGCTGTACCTGATATTTTATTTACAACTGATATCATCGTAGGCTTTCCCGGCGAGAGCGAAGCCAATCACGCAGAAAGCCTCGCTTTTTGTAAGGCCATTGGTTTTAGTAAAATACACACCTTTCGCTATTCGCGCCGCGAGGGAACAAGAGCTGCAGATATGCCCAATCAAGTGCCGGGTGAGATTGCCGAGCAGAGAAGCCAAGATTTTTTGGACTTATCTGAACAGCAGGAACGTCAGACAGCGGAAAAATTATGCGGTACAATTCAGGATGTGTTATTAGAACAGAAACGGGCCGGCATTTGGTCGGGCTATACTCCAGGGTATGTCCAAGTTTTTGCTGATTTAGGGGAAGCCGCTGTTAAAGCAGGCGACATTGTGCCATTGAGGATGGGGGCGTATTCAAATGTTGGATTGACAGGGGAGTGGGTGAACTAAAACGTTGGGCGTTGACCATGCTCTTTGTGTATAAAATGTTTTTATTGTTAAATTCATAAGTATAAAATCATTCTTATTTTATAGGAAAACTATGTGTGTCGGATAGTTGTGGTAAAATACAGTTATCTTATTTTAATAATAAAAGGAGGTGCGCCGTGAATAACAATGAAACGACTCGTTTCCAGATTAATGTGGATCAAACAGAAGAAGCAGAACATATATTAGGTGATGTGCTGGCTGCTTTAAAAGAAAAGGGTTATGAGCCCATCGGACAGTTGGTCGGTTACTTTCTCTCTGGAGATCCTACGTATATAACGAATCATAACGGGGCGAGAGGCAAGATTCGTCGCATGGAGCGCGATGAATTACTCGAAGTTATTCTTGCGTCCTATCTACAGAAGTTCGGTGATTGATCGTGCGGTATATGGCCATCGATTACGGCACGGTCCGGATTGGTGTCGCGATCAGTGACCCACTCGGTGTTGTCGCGCGCGGATTAGAAACAATTAAAGTCAAAAAGCATGATCCGCAAGCCGCCGTGGAGCGTATCGTTGAGTTGGTTAAAACTTACGAAGTTGGTACAGTCATCGTAGGTTTGCCGCGGCGGACAGACAATAAAGTAGGCGAGTCCGAAACAAAAGCTAGAGAACTTGCCGTCGCACTGGAAGCACGGGTCGAGATACCTGTCATTATGCAGGACGAGCGTTTTACATCAGTTATTGCTAATCGCATATTGCGGGATAGTACTGTCAAAGCGAGAGATAAACGGTCTGTTGTTGATCAGGTTGCTGCCGAAGTGATCTTGCGCGATTACCTAGAAAAGATACGTCGCGGGTGAGTTCAGAATATATTATTTTTTAAATAGGCGTTGTCCAATAGTCGTGGTATAATTACCCTAAATTATTTAGAATACCCTGGTCTTATAAAATCTGACCAAAGGAGGCACCTATGACATACATTTTAAACAATGATAATAATGATCTCAACGATGACGTGATCGATGAAAATATCCTTGATGCACTCTTTGAATCGTATGACGGAGAGTTGATAAAAATCACAATGGTCGATGAAGAGACCGGTGAAGAATACGAATTTATTCAAGTCGATGAATTTGATTTTGAAGACAACATATATTGTTTATTGCTACCTGCCGAGGATGAAGAAATCGGTGCGGTATTTGTCCGAGTTGAAGAGACAGAGGACGGATCAGAGACATTAATTAGTCTCGAAGAAGATGAATTTGACCGTGTTTTTGAAGAGTATGAACGTCTTTGTGAAGAATTCGAAGACGAAGAAGACGAAGCGTAAAATCTTTAAATGCACATCTCTAATTCGCTAAATGTGGCGACGGACTTAAATGAGTTGCCCTTCGATTGACTAAATGATAAGACAGAAAATGGATCATTTAAATGAGAAAGAAAAAATTAGCGAAGAAAAATTTTTTTAAAAATGTTTCACAACATGAGAGAGGCCGGAGTGAGCAACACTCCGGCACTCATTATGTCGGATCTTCAAACGCAGTTGCAGGAGAGCATGATGTCGTAGCAATCCTCGAAGATATCGACAACGGCAACGAATACTATGTTTCCATTGTCGATTCATTTGAGTTTGCAAGGCGCAGTTACGTCGCAATGACGTCATTTGAACCGATGGTAGGCCAAAACGACGAACCAGAGGTGATTATTATGCGTTTTGATACTGGTCCGAACGGCGAACGCTATTACCAGTCCATTCGCAACCGAAGAGAATTAGATGGAGCGTTTGACGTTTTTTTTGATCGTTACATTCATAATATTCGTTGATCAGAAAGATTGACGATCTGAAGGGAGAATGTGTGACTGTGTCACCAATAGAATTTAAACCACTAACTATAGAAGATAAGCCTATATATGACGTATACTACAATAAATCCGGAACCCGCATTTCTGACGTTCATATGGCCAGCCGTATGGCTTGGGGAAAAGGATTTAACTATGTTTGGACTGAGATTCGCGATACTCTATTGGTCTTGAGTCCCAAGTCTGTGTTTTCTACCATTCATTTTTCAATGCCACTGGGCTTGACCAGTAAGGAACAAATGGAAGGGATCGTTGATGACCTCTGGGATGAATATGCCCCTCGCTTCGCAGAACAGACTGGTTCAGAGCC
>JAAYOA010000136.1 GCA_012520525.1 Clostridiaceae bacterium
GTAGACACAACACCTGCTGAAATGACGGATATACGAGGATTGGAAGAGCCCATTGTCAACGCAGGTGAACAGACTGTTTCCTTCGATGTCTTTGATGCCATCGGTTTAAAACAAGTGGATGTTTATTTGGATGACCAAGCTGTCGCTCAGGTCGATCAGTTTGACAACTTAAATCTTTATAGCGGTTCTGTAGTCTTGGGCGAGGGTGCAAATCAGAAGATTCACTTTATAGTGGAAGATTTAGCGGGTAATATTCTTGATACTCGAACCCCTGAATTCCAACCCCAATATGAGTTTAATGATGACATCACAGTGTCCACGAATTTCTTTGTCCGCTGGTATGCCAACAAGACTCTGTTCCGCCTATCGATTGCCGGCTTCGTGATCATAGTAGCTGGACTATTCTTGCTGCTCTTTAAGAAAAGACGAAAGGACGAAGATTCACAAGCGACAAATAATGTCCACTAATCGGTTGTCAAAACACTTTAATGTGCCGTATATGTTATAGAAAAAATATGGAGAACGATCTATGAGTGAATTGATAAAATCTGGCGCCGTTGCTGATGTAACTCGGGGATCTAATTTGGCATACATGCTGCAAGATAACGATCTATTCCTTTTAACTGGTTATAAAGTTATCAAAAGTCAGCGCCAGAAGGGATTTGTTAATTGCGCTAAAGTACTTCACAACGGAAAAATAAAACTTGTATATTTCACGGAACACCATAAATCTCTGTTAAGTGTTCTGCCATCCCTAAATGGAGATGGGTTTTTGAGCGTTCTGATCAACTTACTAAATGCAGTGATTGGAATTCGCAATAATGGTTTCTTGGTTTGTCAAAATTTAGATCTGACATTTGACCGCATCTTTGTGGATCCCAATACTTTGGCAGTTAGCTTAATATATTTGCCTTTGAAAAAACCCGTTGTGGAACTCAGCATGTTTGAAAATGAACTGCGCACAGGGTTGATTAAATTGATTACAGCGACACCTTCCTTGGGAGAAACGCAAGCCAATTATATTTGCACTGATTTATCTAATGGAGCCCTTTCCCTGGATGAGTTGTACCGACGCTTCCGCTCTCGCCGTACCAAGGGGGATTCAACGACTCAGGCTCCCATAACAAACAATGGGAGTCCTTTGGATGGCGTTTCAAACAGCGAGTTTTCCGTGCAACCGGAACTGATTTTTTCATCCTTAAATGCCCCCATGCCCATAGCATTTAATATTAAAAAAGAGGAGTTTGTGATTGGGAGTCACCCTAATAATGTCGATGGTGTCATCACATTTAATAGAGCCATTAGTCGCACCCATTGCAAAATAATGTATTTGGATCAGCGCTATTATATTGTCGATCTTAACAGTGCCAACGGTACATTTATCAACAAATTACGTATACCGTCCGGGCAGCGGCATCCACTCAAAAATGGTGATGTAGTGCGCTTGGCAAACAGTGATTTTATGATACAAATTTGAGAGGTGTGGCAATGAAAAAAGTGAAGATTATAATAGCAGATCCTGATGAACAATATCTGGCGCCAATCGAGAGTAAATTTCTCCAAGAGTTTGACGACGGGATAGATCTTGAAATGATTACCGATGTCGCTTATTTTGCTGAATTTTTTGCCACACCACAAAAAGCGGATGTTTTGATCATTGGCGAAACAATGTATTCCTTA
>JAAYOA010000137.1 GCA_012520525.1 Clostridiaceae bacterium
AGTGGCCGGCTTGTCACCTGGAGTGGTGGTATCCACTGTTTCTTTGAATTCATAGGTCGTGTTTTCGGGCAGAGCCTCTTTATTAGCAATAGCATCTTCTGCGGAAGGCGTCTCACCTTTGTTGACATTGATCAACTGAGGCGTGGGCGTATTCTCGTCCGCTTGATTGTTTGTAACAGTTATATTTACATTTACTTGATCTACTGAACCATCGGGATAAGTAACATTTACAACAGCTTCTATAGGTGAACCTTCAGGTGTTGGCTGGGAGGTATCTACAGCTGTTACAAATGTAAACGACGTACCCTCGGGCAGATCATTGGCATTGGCAATACCTTGGGAAGCCTCAACCGTTTTACCTCTGGTAACGGTAATATCCTGAGGGGTTGGATCATATAATTCCTTAATATCAACAATATCTAATGGCACTTCTGTGTAGGCAACCGTTCCATCTGTGTACGTGACTTTTACTTTGATATAGGAATTGTCACCAACTTTATAGATCTCTCCGTCCAGTGCATAAGTATTACCTGACGGTAAATCGTCCCCATTGGAGATTGCCGCTTCAGCTTGTGCAAGGGTGGGTTTTAATGTCTTGCCTACAGTAACCGTATCAAAGACAGGCAGAATATAAAAAGTTGTTTTGTAGCCGTCGATGACATTGCCTTCTATTTTAAAGTAATAGCCAGTGCTGCCGACGACGATGTTTCCCTTATCCTTTAAGTTGTGCTCATCGCCAATGGTAACTTTGAAGTTATTAACGTCGCTCTCCGACTTTAATAAGATGTCATACACATCAACTCCATATCCTTCTACAGGAGCCTCTGCACCTGACAAAAGATAGTTTTTGCGCAAAATCATAGTCTCATCTTTTGTCGTTAAATGAGTTCTGTTATTTATATTGCCAAAGTTAATTCGTGGTGGTGTATTACCGCGTTCTTCAGGTGTCTTGTTATCTATCCATTTGACTTCAACTGTTGAGTTCGCAGCTTGGTAAAAAGTCAACCCATAGGGTAGATGTTCTATGTCACTGGTTTCGCTACCAACTGATCTCGCCCAATATATACGTACATCATTAATTTTAGGTTCTAATCTATAGTTATATCGTTTGCTACGATCCGCTTTAAAATAAATTGGAAATTCTTCATCACCAATCCGGACTGATTCATTGAAATTCGTCAGTAAAACGTCTTCAAGAATAATTTCAGTTTCGATCATTCCAGGAGCATATCGAACTAAATCGACAGGAACAGTTTTTATGATTCCATCAGGACCATATAGTAATGATCCTGTCTCAGTATTTATTGCAACATTAAGTGGAGCTAATCTTTCACGTCTTTTGTGCTTAACAGACACAGGTATTGTTCGTTCAATGGTAGATCCATCAGGAAATATGATCTCAATATCGCAATTAATTGAAGGACGTGAAGCAACATAGTCCTGCTTTAAGCGAAACTCAGTACTTGTAGGCAGAGGTTTTGAAAAGAGGAAATTGTACTCTGTGATTACTTCCTCATCTATGGCCTGACCAGAAATATCACCATCATATAGATCTGCCATGTTGTCTTGTATGGTGACGGTTACAGGAACTTCTTGTGTCTTTCCATCGGGATAGGTCACAACGACAATGGCATTTTTGGGTCCCCATGTGGTTGTATCGACAGAGTCTTTAAATGCATAGGTCGTGCTCTCTGGCATTTGATCGGCGTTCGCAATGACATTCTCAGCCTCAGGAGCTATGCCGCGACCGGTGGTTATATCTTGTCCCACAGGTTTTAAATAGAATTTAATGGCTGAACCTGACAATGCATCAACATTGATGGCATAGATATAGGTATCAGCGCCAATGGTAATTTCATTGCCGACGGGCGTTGGATTTGAGAGCTCAATATTGAAATGGCCTGGTCCGCCATCTGCACCTTCCACGTCGGATTGATCGAGAAGATGTAATTTATTTGGATTAATGCCTATGTAACCATCGCCTCTAAGAAAACCGTTCTCGTTCAACGCTGCGTTCGTGTAAGTTAAAGTCGTCGTAAACTCTGGCACTCTTGTTACAACACTTTGAATCTCATTAGAATCTTTGATTCTTCCTTTAAATTTTATTTTTAAGTCATCCTTACCCACAGTTACTTGGCCATTTTTGTTGTACCAAGTGACATTGACTTTAGTATAAGGAATTAAAGTAATTTCAATAGGATGGTAAGCATTTACACTAGGATCAGATGTATGTGTGACACTCTGACCCATAAACTTTGTCCCTGTATCATCTCTAAAGGTATACTGATATTGAGCACCTGGGTGGTTTGAATCATAGTACTCATAATGATCCGAACCCGTATTCCAATCAAATGTATGGGGACCCGATCCTTCAAAGCTACTGATTGGAACTGTATATTGCACGCTATCGGCTATTGTACTTCTAACAGGTAACCCATTAACAGGATCATTGTAGGTCTTTATGATACTGAGATTACCCGTTATCCCGCCGTCATTTTCATTTTTCCAATTGGCTAAATAGCTGTCACCATAAAGAGTGAAACGAATAAAGGCAGGTCCTTTTTCGACATTTTCTTCGCCCTGACGACTATTTCTTCCTAGGGGCACAAGGGACTCTTCCTCAGCAACTCCGACACTGCCCTCATCTGTGGCAACCGACTCAGCAGCAGTGGACGACTCCACCGTATCCTCATCGCCAACAAGTGCTGTTGCCTGCGGATCACTTCCACCAGTTGTGTCAGTTTCTGCAGCAGACCCTGTTGCATCGGCAACAGCGGATGACTCCACCGTATCCTCATCGCCAACAAGTGCTGTTGCCTGCGGATCACTCGCACTGGTTGTGTCAGTTTCTGCATCAGATCCTGTTGCATCGGCAACAGAACCCGATGTCTCATTTTCATCAACTGATCCACCACTTGTTCCAGCTGTCATAGTTTCAGCGACATCCACTTGTACTGTGTTGTCTACTTGATCACTAGTAACTATTTCTGTTACCGCTGCAGATTCAATCGGCTCTGTCTCCACTCCACTTTGTTCGCCGACAACGACATCCTGCGTTGCTAATTCCTCCGCGCGCACTGCGCTCGGCAGATGGACAGACGAAAAAGTCATTGCAGCTATCAAAGCCCATGACAGAACTCTCTTCCCTGGTTTGAGCATTTTTCTTCCCTTCAACAATGTGCTTGTTCCAGAAATTAAGTACCAAGCTTAAATTGATTACAAACTTTTTAATCTTCTATATTTATAGCAATCATTGAATACACGCTATAACTACTTCATTATCTACAATAATATCAATTTACCAAAGAATTGTTACTACTTTTTAATCATTTATAATTACGCACATGCAGAATTGGTTATAAAGAAAAAACTTGAGACATATACATCGAATCATTATCTTCTAGAACATCTCAACTCAACCATAAAAAATCCCCTCAGTTGGAGATAGCAACCAACTGGAGGGGATTCATCTAATTCCATTCATGCCTGTATCATGCAAAATAATCTCGTTATCGATTCGTCCAGCGAAAACTCATGTGGTCGTTGGCTGCTTGCGTAATCTAACTAATAAGTAACCTATTGCTCCCCCAATAGCCGCGGGAACAAAACAGCCGAAACCAGAAAGACCAAACGGGAAGTACGCCAATAGACTCTCGGAAAAAACCTTCACCCCATCGAACGCCCGCAAGGCATTCAAAATTGCTGCCGGCGCTGCGCCGATCAATGCACCAATATAAATCCAACGGTGCTGCAAACGGGGTGAGAACAAATTTAACACTACCAATACAATGACAACAGGATAAATCAACTCCAGTAAAGGACCGGCAATAATAATAATACCCTCCACACCGATAATCGAAATAAAATAAGAAATCAATGTCACCAAAATGCCCCAGAAGCGATAGGAACGTCTCTCACCAAAACTCTCCCGATAGTAATCTGCCGCCGTAATAATCAGACCGATCGCCGTCGTACAACAGGCAAAGAATATAATACCGGCCAGAATGATCTGACCAGTCAATCCAGCCAATTCACCCACTGCCGCCACCGTAAGGGCAGTTTTCTCATTAAAGTTTTGCAGTGTGGCACTGCCCGATGCGCCGACCCAAATCAGACCTAAGTACACCACGATCAAAGCCACACCGGCAATCAACGCGATGGGCCACATCGCCCGCTTAGCATCATCTTTTGTATAGCCCTTCTGCAACAACGTCACGAAAACCGTACCACCGAACATAATAGACGCTAGAGCATCCATCGTCTGGTAACCTGTCGTAAAGCCTGTAGAAAAAGGTTCTGCCAGCAGACCTTCCACCGGCTTTCCCATCGGCTTAAATATAGATAAAAGAATCAGCGCCAGCAGAAAAATAATTAATAAAGGCGTCAAGATCGTACCAATTCGATCCACCGCATTGGACGGGGACAGAACAAAAAACAAGCAAATCGCAAAAAATATCAGTGCCCCCACAATCAAAATAACTTGGGTTGACCACGCTTTCGGCAAAAATGGCTCCAAGGCCAATTCCACTGTGGTCGCTGCCGTTCTGGGAATTGCAAACAGAGGTCCAATAAATGTCATAATCAACAAATTCAAGATGCGAGCAAACTTTGACGAAACTTTAAGAGAAACCCCATCGGCCGTTCCGCCCGATTTCGCCACAGCTACAACCCCTAAAACTGGCAACCCTACTCCTGTAGCAGCAAAGCCCAACCAGCCCAAAATAAAATTTGTTCCCGAATGCGCCCCCAAAAATGGCGGAAAAATAATATTCCCTGCGCCAAGGAACATAGCAAAGAGGGCAAACCCCACGATGGGAATGTCCCTTGCCTTAATTCCCTTGTTCTTCATGTTAAAACTCCTCGTATTTTTAGTATGATGCCAAACAACCAACTAGCCCTAGTTGTTCATTCAACGTATCTTTTTAATTATAGTGAGAAAAAAGGTCTTGGCAAAATTAATGCTCAATTGTGTCAACTCACCAACTTAAGAACCGTTTATATTAGGAAATGGATTTCTTGTATCTAATTTTTCAGTGCGCGTCCCCCAAATTGAAAGGATTAAAAAAATGACCGCAACTCCGCCGATGGCATAATAAGCTGGACCAAAGCGACCTGTGCGGTCAGCGATCCAACCACCCAACATAGGAATAAGGGTAAGACCCACGGCAATTAAACTCTGAATCACCCCCATAGCCGTCGTATGCATATACTCCGGAATCTCTTTCGTTCCCTCCTGTACTGAGAAGGAGGTGATTGCACCGGCAAAAAATCCAGATAGAATCTGCAACAAAAATAAACCTGCTACACTATTTAAACTCGGCGAAATAAAACAATAAATAGAGATGGCCGCCAAACAGACCGGAAGCCACACCTTCGCACCGTGTCGACGAAAGCGATACGTGGAGGACACCATGGACGCCGTCATTTGTATGATTATGAAAAACACCGTCAAAAGACCAACTAGATTACTATTGTGACTCATCTCGTTAACCCTCTGGGTATCAAAATTATTGACCGTGGCGTTGACAACCCCGGCCTGCATGATCGATAAAAAAGAGAAAAATAAAAGTCGCTTATTTGTAAATAAGGGTATAAAATCTCGCGGTTTTAATTTTACAGGACGAAGCTCTGCTTGCGAGGACATAGAATGGAGATTACCTCCCGATCTTTCTCCATTCGAGAAGCCTTTGACTTCCTCTACAGAAGCGTCTTTTCCAGAAGATTTATTTAAGACAAAACTCAAAGCCAAAGCCGTAGCCCCAGCAGCAGCAATCACGCTCAACCAACACAAGAATGACATCCCGAATCGGTGATAAAACAATGTGCTGCAACCGAAGCCAATCAGACGACCAAAGGCGTTCGCCCCCATAAGAAGAGCCGTAGCCTGCTGAATTGCACCTTTGCCGAGAAACTGAGCAAAAAATATAATAAATACAATCCACATAGCGGCACCAACGCTTGACACAATGTTAGCAACAAAAAATCCGCCGCCGCTGGGATTCAGAATACGAATTAAAGATGCCACAGCCGGTGTCATCACACCGATAAGTAAAGATATTTTTGTCCTCCCTTTAATGTCCACAATCATGCCCAAGGGTGGGCGCAATATAATCTGACCGATGCCGTAAGCACCAGCAACAAGACCTATCATGCCTTGTCCCACCGACAAATCCTTCAGAAAGATAGCTGTATGCGGCACATAAATATAAAGAGAACACCAATAGAGAGCCACCATCAACATGGCGCGATAAATAAGCGAACGCTTACCTGTTGTGGAGGTCTTTTGTACTTCCTCGGAATCACGATCTGCCCTTGAGTTCATAGTACACCCCATTAAAATTGTATTTATTTAATTAAATTTTGGAACACAAATCTATATTACCGCAAGACACTAACATTTGTTTGTCAACTATTAATTCTTTCCAGATAAAATTCTCTAAAAAATAGAAAAAATAAAATTTTATTTTAATTGATTAATCAAGAATTAAACAAGTAATATAAATAATAGTTGGCGGAGCAAGCGAGGTAATATAATAAAATATGGTTATTTAGCTAAGGAAAATGTTTCCAACTGACGATTAGAAATAACCATCTGCAAGACCAATCACTGGTCCTATCTCGATTGAACTTGCTATATAACGGTCACGGGAACGGACACTAAATCAGTTGTGATCGCTCCAAAATCATATAAACTTGCCCCACCAAAGCTCGTCATTGTATCCAGGAGATAATCATAGGAATAACAAATGACGTAATCATGATAAACTAATTCAGAAGTAAAATAAAAAATGAATCTAAAAATTTGTTAAATCATTAAGATAAGAGGGAAAAGATGACTGAAAAGGTATATTACTCATTTGCTAATGATTACAGCGAGGGCTGTCACCCCCGCATTTTAGAACGGTTACAGAAAACAAACTTTGAACAAACTTCCGGATATGGCACAGACCATTACTGCTCCGCTGCAGCTGACGTAGTTAAAGACTACTTTGACTGCACCGACCATAATGTGTATTTTTTTGTCGGTGGTACCCCTGCCAACTTAACTGTTATGGCTGCCTTTCTGAAACCTTGGCAGGGGGTTATTTCAGCGGACACCGGTCATATTGAAGCCCATGAATCTGGTGCAGTAGAAGCTACCGGTCACAAAATACTGACTTTACCAAACCGGTCAGGCAAACTGACAGCAGAGGATGTGGCAACCTGGTGTGAAACTTTCTATGCTGACGAAACCCACGAACATATGGTTTTCCCAGGTATGATTTATATTTCCCAACCGACGGAACTCGGCACCCTCTACACCAAGGACGAATTGGTCGCCCTGCGCCGGGTTGCGGACAGCTATGAATTGCCTTTATTTATGGATGGCGCCCGGCTTGCCATGGCCTTGGCAGCCGCAGATGTAACCGGTCTCTCGCCAACGGACTATGTTAAATATGTTGACCTTTTTTATGTCGGTGGCACTAAATGTGGTGCCCTCTTCGGCGAATCCTTGATTGTTTCTAACAAGATCGATCAGACAGGTTTTCGCACAGTACAAAAACAGAGAGTGGGCAGATTGGCAAAGGGTCGACTCCTAGGTCTGCAATTCCTCGAATTATTTACTGATGACCTCTATCTAGAAATGGGACGCCACACCAATCAACAGGCCAGGAAATTAGCCGAGGGCTTAACAGCGATCGGTGTTGAATTTTATGTGGATAGTCCTACTAATCAACTGTTTCCTATCCTGCCCGACGATGTCATCCCTCAGCTTCGCAAGCACTTTGGCTTTGAAGTACAAAATGCGCTGCCCAATAACCGCCATGTGGTGCGATTCGTCACCTCCTGGGCGACGCTAGACGACGGCGTGAAAGCATTGCTGGAAATGTTGCAAAAGCTATTATAGAGCATTCAGATGCAAGTAAATCTCGAGCAACAACTGGTAAGTTTAATTTTGATTGACAAGCTTCAGATTAAACCATAATCCTCAAATATTAAGTTCATAGCCACGAGTCAGACCGGGACTAGATTTATGCGCAGATCAAAATATGCCAAATCAAATTACATAATTGGAAGTGCCTGGATCCTGCTAGGGGATGCCAGGCACTTCTCTGGTTTAACGCTTTGATTAATTGATGTTTCTTGTACGTCAAGCGGCAATTATAGACAACTTACCATATGCAATCAAAATTGCTGGTGACATTTATTTCGGGAACGCTTTTAAGACTGCCGCTTGTCACGACTGACATCAATTCCCTGTTCTGCTGCCAGGTAATCACCATCAAAGCTTACTTTATTTATTATTTTTAACATAACGTTTCCTGATAATATACAGAACTGCCGACGCGATCAATAACATTACACCATAGAACACATATTTGACTGCGGATCCTCCGCCCGTTCTAGGCAGCCGCTGTTGGATATATGTTTTGACTTCATGCACGTTGGTAATCATGTAGCCACTGTCCGGCGTACCATTGATTACTGAGGTATAGCCGTAGACCCCTTGTTCTTGGATCTCATATTTGACTAATTCACCCTCTTTGTAGAGATCGAGATCCGTGAAAGCTCCGGTCCAGTTATTGGCTTCACTTAACAACAAGGTTTGACCGGTTTCTTTGCCGTCAGCTAAAAGTTTTACAGTGACACTCGTCGGACGGATGCCATCCATATTGCCTCGATCCTGCCATGCCTTCGTCACTTGAATGCTAGTCTTGCCAGGAACATGGGTGTTAATGACATCGTAACCGTCGATTTCAATGCTGTATTCAGGGATGCTATCTTCGCTAATGGTATAGACAATCAACTCTCCATCTTTGTACTTGTCAAGATCGGGGAAGTTCCATGTCCAATCATCGTCTTCGGTGACAACCCGTTGGTCGATCTCTTCGCCATTTTCATATAAGCGAATGACAATTTCGTCGGGTCGTTTGCCTTCCTTGTCATCTTCATCGATCCAGGTCGCTTTGCCAGGAATATCAATCTTTGTAACAGTGTGACTGTTCGTTAAGACAAAGCCTGCTTTAGCGTCACCGGTAATAACGACACTATAGCCTTCTACTGTTTCCTCTTCTACTGTATAGACAATCGGCTTGCCATTATCCAGCACGAGGAGATCGGTGAATGTAGCGGTCCAGTTATTCTTTGCGTTGAGTTCTATGGTTTCGCCTGTATCAGTGCCATCGGCCAACAATTTGACAGTTACCGCTTCGGGACGAATGCCGTCTTGGTCATTGCCGTCCTGCCATGCCTTAGTCACTTGAACACTGGTGCGATCGGGAACATAGGTATTCTTGACATCATAACCATTAACTTCTGCACTATAATTGTCTTGTGCCACTTCAGCAATTGTGTAATTGATGAGTTGACCCTCTTCATATTTGTCAAGATCCGTAAAGTTCCACGCCCAATCATCAGCTTCGGTCACAATCTTTTGATCAATGACTTTGCCGTTCTTGAGCAGGCGGATCGTAACACTGTCGGGTCGTTTGCCGTCTCGATCGTTGTGGTCTTTCCAAATTTTCTTGCCGGACACATTGATCTTTAACGGAGTATGAGAATTGACTAGAACATAACCATCTTCCGCTGTACCAGTGACCGCTGAAGTATAACCCGGTGTATGTTCTTCTTCCACGGTATACTGGATGAGTTGCCCATCTTTATATAGGTCTAAATCTGTAAATGTGCCTGTCCAGTGATTTGTTGCTGTCAAGATAAGGCTTTGATCGGTCTTTTTACCATCAGCGAGGAGATTCACAACGACATTGACTGGACGAATACCATCTTGATTATTGTCGTCCTGCCATGTCTTGTTCACTTGAATACTGGTCTTGCCCGGATTGTGAGTATTGGTCACATTGTAGCCATGAACAGACGTGGTGTAATTTTCAACGCTTTCCTCAGAAATGGTGTAGTTGATCAGTTCTCCTGCCTCATACTTGTCCAGATCCTCAAAAGTCCAAGTCCAATCGTCAGCTGCCGTGACTAACTGTTTCGTGATCTGAACACCATTGCTATAGAGGTATACCAAGATTTCTTCCGGTCTCTTGCCGTCCTGGTTATTGTTGTCATCCCAGGTCTTTTTACCTGTAATATCAATCCGTTCGGGTGTATGTTCGTTCGTAATGATATAACCATTTGCCGCAGAACCTGTGACAACAGGATCATTATATCCGGTTGCGGTTTTTGCCTCTTTGACAGTGTAAACGATTTTCTGTCCGTCTTTGTATTCATCTAAATCGGTGAACGAAGCGGTCCAACTGTTCGTTTCGTTGAGCGTGATGCTCATGTTTGTGGGTTGGCCATCGGCAAATAAATTCACATTAATACTGTCGGGACGAATACCATCTTGATCGTTGTTATCCTCCCAGTTTTTGGTTACTTGGACACTGGTTTTACCAGGGGTATGGCTGTTGGTCACATCATAACCATTTACCGTTGAACTGTATTCGGGAAGAGCAACTTCGGAAATGGTGTAAGTGATTAGTTCACCATTTTCATACTTATCTAAGTTCGTAAATGTCCACATCCAGTTGTCATCAGCTGTGACGTCTTGAGTCGCAACGACGACGCCATTTTTTAGTAGATTAATTGTGATTTTTTCTGGTCGCTTGCCGTCCTGGTTATTATTGTCATTCCAGGTCTTGCTGCCACTAACATCGATCTTGATCGGTGTATGGGCATTGGTCACCACATAACCTTGCTCCGCTGTTCCAGAAATGGAAGCTTGATAGCCCTCTACTTCTAATTCTTCTATCGTGTAGGCAATCAGTTTGCCAGCTTTATATTTCTCTAGATCTGTAAATGAAGCCGTCCAATTGTTATTTTCTGTCAGCGCCACGGTCTTGTTTGTAGACTTGCCGTCGGCCAACAGAGTTACCGTAATGCTAGCTGGACGCAGACCATCTTGATTGTTATTGTCTTGCCAGCTCTTCGTCACTTGAACGCTAGTCTTGCCGCCGTTCAAAGTGTTCGTGATATTGTAACCTGTCACATCTGTCGAGTAATCGGTAACGACATCTTCGGTGATCGTGTAGTTGATTTCCGCACCGTTCTCATACTTGTCTAAATCTGTGAAAGTCCAGGTCCAATTATCACTCGCTGTAACTGTTTTCTCTTGTACCTCTGTACCATTCTTTTTAAGATGGATGGTTATACTTTCTGGACGGGTGTTATTGACATTGTCGCTGTCGTTCCAAGTCTTTGTGCCAGAAATTTCGATCTTTTCAGGGACTCGGGTATTGGTAATAGTATAAGAGTTGGTTGCCGTTGTTGTAATCACGGGCGCTTCATATCCTGGGGCTGTCTCTTCTTTAACTGTATAGACAATCTTAGTCCCATTTTTATACTCATCTAGGTCGGTAAAGGAAGCTGTCCAATTGTTCGCTGCATTGAGGGTAATCGTTTGATCAGTTTCAGTACTGTCTGCAACTAAGGTTACAATTACACTCGCCGGTCGTTTGCCGTCTTGATTATCGTTGTCGTCCCAATTTTTCGTTACAGACACACTGGTTTTTCCTGGCGTATGGGTATTCTCCACATTGGGGAATTCCACTTCAGCTGTGTAGTCTGCCACGGCATCTTCGGTAATTCTATAGCGAATCGTCTCACCATTCTCGTATTTGGGTAAATTTTCAAAGGTATACTTCCAATTGGTCTCTTCTGTTACAACTTTGTGATCTACTTCTGTTGCACCATTCCAGATGCGAACAGTCACACTTTCAGGACGCTTGCCATCTTGATTGTTGTTGTCATTCCAGATCTTTTCACCATCGAATGAAATCGTTTCAGGGATGTGAGTATTGGTCAATGTGAAACCCTGTGACGCATCGCCACTAGAAACGCCCACATAGCTGGAAATGGCTTCTTCTTCCACGGTATAGACGATCTTTTCGCCACCTTTGTATTCGTCTAAATCGGTGAATGACCCCGTCCACTGATTGGTCGCTGTCAATACGAGGGTCTGCCCCGTCGCTTCTCCATCGGCAAGCAGGTTAACTACAACCAGATTCGGACGGATGCCGTCTCGGTTGTTGTCATCCAGCCAACTCTTGGAAACCTGCACACTGGTTTTGCCAGGGGTATGGGTATTGATGATGTTGTAACCATTAACCGTCGTCGTATAATCCGCTACGACCTCTTCTGTAACGGTGTACGTAATCTCTTGACCATTCTCATATTTGTCGAGATCAGCGAATGACCAAGTCCAGGAACCGTCTTGTGCCGCTGAAACAATCTGAGATGTGAATTGTTGGTTGTTCTTCAATAGATTGACGGTGATTTCTGTCGGCCGTTTGCCGTCTTGGTTGTCGTTATCATCCCAAGTCTTGGTGCCGGCGATGGTCACTTTTTCCGGCTGATGGGTGTTCTCAATGACATAGCCTTGTGCGGCATCACCAGTAATGTTTGCCGTATACCCTGCGACAGGTACTTCTTCAACTGTGTATGTTATGGTTTGGCCATCCTTAAACTCATCCAAGTCGACGAAGGTATTACTCCAGTTGTTGCTGGCATTCAAGACGACCGTCTTGTTGGTGTCCTCGCCGTCAGCCAATAGCTTGACCACAACTCGGGTCGGCCGTTTGCCGTCCTGATTGTCGTTGTCATTCCATCGCTTGGTCACTTGGACGCTCTTTTGTCCAACCCTGTGACTATTGGTCACGTTATAACCGTTCACGACAGTGGTATAGCGATCAACGGTATCTTCGGTCACGGTATAAGTGATTAATTGACCGTGTTCATATTTATTTAAATCTTCGAAAGCCCATTTCCACTCATCTTCTGCAGTAACAGTAGCCGTTCTAATTTGGATACCGTTGGCATAGAGGCGGATGGTGATGCTGGCAGGGCGGACACCTTCTTGATTATCGGCATCATCCCATGTTTTTGCACCTTCCACAGTAATAGTTTCAGGGGTTCGCGTATTGACAACGGTATAGCCCGTGGTCTGGGAACCTGTATAAGATGTTATGTAGCCTCGATCGGTAACACCTGTGGGATCTTCCTCGACGGTATAGACAATGGGCACGCCCCCTGCTTTATTGACATCGAGTTCACTAAATGTTGCCGTCCAATTATTTGTCGCTGTCAAGACAACTTCTTGGCCAGTGCGAACACCGTCAGCTAGGAGATATATTTTCACACTTTCAGGGCGTTTGCCGTCCTGATCCTGGTTGTCAAACCAGCTTTTGGTCACTCTGACACTGGTCTTGTCCGGCGTCCGCTTATTGGTAACGTTATAGCCATCGATGGTAGTCGAATATTCCGCTACACTGTCTTCGGAAATGGTATAGACGATATCAGTACCATTCACTTTCTTAGGCAGGTTGTTAAAGCTCCATGCCCAGTTGTCAGCTGCGGTAATTTCTTTCGTTTGGGTATTAACGCCGTTTCTCAATAGACGAATCGTGATTTTGTCCGGTCGCTTCTGATCTTGGTTATTGTTGTCATCCCAAGTCTTTACACCGGCCACATTGACCGTCTCCGGGATATGGATATTGGTAATGAGGTAACCGTCCGTCGCATTGCCGGTGATAGAGGTTGTATAATGATTCACCTCATCTTCAGTCACGGTGTAAGTGATTTTTGCGCCGTTTTCAAATTCATCGAGATCTGTAAAAGAGCCCTGCCAGTTGGGTCCCGTCAGTACCAGGCTTTGATCGGTCTGTACGCCATTTTTCCAGAGCCGGACGGTGACACTGTTCGGCTGATAGCCGTCTTGGTTGTAGTTATCCTGCCAGCTTTTCTGGACCTGAACGCTAACCTTGCCGGGAGTATGGGTATTGATAATATTGTAGCCCTGATACTCTGTACTATATTCAGCGACAGGGTCTTCCGAAACAGCATAGTTTGCCTTAATGCCGCCAACATATTCATAAAGATCGGTAAATGCCCAGGACCAACTGTCTTCCTCGGTAACCACCTTGGAGTCAATTTCATTACCATTTTGCAGTAGTTTGACGGTAATGCTGGTAGGCCGTGCGCCGTCTTGATCGTCGTTATCATTCCAGGTTTTCTGACCCACAATGTCAATTGTATGGGGCGTATGGCTGTTGGTGACGACGAATCCTTCGGTCATCGAACCGGTAATGGTTGTGGTATAAAGGTGAACTTCATCTTCTTGAACTGTATAGGCAATCGGTTGACCCGCTTTATTCTTTGCCAACCCAGTAAATGTGCCGGTCCAGTTATTGGCCACGTTCAGTGTCAAGGACTTGCCGGTATCTTCATTATCTGCGAATAGTTTGATTGTCGCGCTCTGGGGTCGGTGACCGTCCACATTGTTCTGGTCATCCCAGCGTTTGACGACGGTAACACTGGTTTGATCCGGTGTCCTCTTGTTCGTCACGTTATAGCCGTCGATGACGGTACTATAACCTTCTACAGCATCTTCCAATATGGTGTAGCTTTGCCAGACACCTGCTAAATATTTAGGTTTGCCGGTAAAGCTCCACTCCCATTGATCTGCGGCTGTGACCTCTTTGGAATCCACTTCTGTACCGTTGGCCAACAGTCTGATGGTAATGCTGGCAGGGCGGGCGCCATCTTGGTTATTATTATCATCCCAGGTTTTGGCACCGATGATATCCACGGTCTCTGGTGTATAAGTATTGGTAATTGTGTAGCCATTCGTCGCATCCCCGGTGACGTTGGATGTATAACCGGTGGGGAGGCTTGTCTCTGCCACAGTATAATTAATCAGTTCGCCGTTGCTATATTCCGGCAGTTCGGTAAATGCACCGGTCCAGTTGTCACCTGAATTAAGGACGAGTCTTTTTTGGGTATCCACACCGTCAGCCAATAACTTGACAGTGATGGATTGGGGACGCTTGCCGTCCTGATTGTCATTGTCGTTCCATACTTTAGTGACCGACACTGCAGTTTCGCCACGCTCTCGATTGACGACTTTGACGTACATATCTTCGGTCTCATTGTTGGGCACAGTAAACTGTAAGTCCGTCACCGGCACATTATTGACATAATATGTCGTGTCGTAATCTTCCAATGAACCTACATTGACAGCCGTCTCTGAAAAAGAATACGTTCCGGCACGACGCAGATCGGTCATGAGTCGCCCACTGCCATACTTGGTTGTATCAATTGCAAATGTCCTATTATAATCATGATTGATGCCGACAACATTGACGTCGAAGATCCGTTCCACAGAATTTGTAATATCGTTGCCATTTTTATCAAGAACAACTTTCTCTACCGTATATAAAACAGGATTCACCGACGGCACCGGGAAGTTCGCCGTCTGGGCTGCACCGTTGATATCGGTATAACTGACTGTGGCCGCGCCATTTGTGGAATAAAGTTCGCCTGTGTGGTCGGCATCTAAAATATTATCGTTGATTTCCACACGGTAATGCATCTCTGCATAAACGATATCGCTGCCAGGGGAAATGGGTTCAATCAAGGTACCGCAATTCCAATTGATTGTATTATTCGCATAGGCATAGGTGCCTTGGGTAACCGATATGTTGCTGATATTTCCGGCGGTGACCTCAAAGCCCTGACCCATGGGATCATTAACCACTGTGTTCTTGGCTGCGTGGGCGATTTTGCCGGCGATTTCGCTAAAAATTGCGTTCAAGTTACCAGGTGTAGCGATATAGGAGTTACCGGGACTGGCAATTTTATCCAGCACCTGGGTACCCGTCGTACCCGCCTCTAGGGAGATGCTCCATAATGTTTTCCCTGATCCTTTAGCAAATCCGGCTTCGGCTATGGCACTGTTGCCGTGATTATATAGTGATCTTCTTCCATTGTAATATTCATTATTAACCGGGTAATACATGGTCCAGCCGTCACCAACACTGCTATTGTAAGAATAGGCACTGCTATTATACGATGTACCCGTTACGTTATACCTACCTGCTGTATAACCATCGGGTAATTCCCCATTAGAAACATATTCCGTCCTATAACCAGCTCGTCGCACCTGTGTACTATTAAATCCATAGGAGTATGTCGGCACGCCATCGGATAGCAAGACGATATGCTTGTTGGTTGCAGTTGAATTTACTAATAATGCTTCTGCTTGTTTGAGAGCGGCCTGGGTAAATGTACCTCCATTAGAAATCATGCTGTCTATAGCATTATTTAAATCATTCTTATTTGTTGTGAGGTTAGAATTAATAGATACTTCATTTGCGTAAGAAATAAGGGCGATGCGGGTATTACCGGAACCTGGCAACAAAGAGTTGACAAAGTTCTTGGCCGCTTCTTTCGCCTTTACCATCCGCTGATTATTGCGCATGCTGCCGGAGCGGTCCATAACTAGAACGATATCCGACGTGGTAGACGTGTTCATGGCCTCCATGCGCAGTGTAATATCCCAGGTGTTGACCATGCCCGGAATTTCTTCAACTTGTTTGAAGAGCATAACCTCGCCAGGTGTGCTGGGATGATCTTGACCGATCACCGGAGGATTGGCTCGGTCGCCACGACGACTGGATGCCCGAGACATCAGTATGTCATTGGCAAAAGATACGTCAGGATAATTTCCGTAACTAATCGCTGGTGCGGCAATAGTCGTCGGTACAGTCAAGCCGTCCGGATTATATGTTTCAGAATCTTTCATTCTGTACATCAAACTCCGGTTCTGCCGTTTTTCGGTACCTGTCGTTTCTTTTGTCTGATTCTCATCCGCTGCAACCTTGTCTTTTTCTTCTATTTCGGTAGAGCGGGTTGAACTGATCGTCTCTTTAATAACTTCTGACAAGCTTGTAGAAGTTGTTTCATCCTCAGTCACAGGATTTGTCACTTGATCGACAACATCAGAAGATGCAGTTGACTCATCGACTGGAGCAACTGCTATTGTTGAACATTCAGTGTTTACTATCTGGGACGTTGTGTCTTGCTTAGCTTCTTCCTCGATCGCTGCCTCTTCCGCAGTCGTAGTTTCTTTTTCGACGGCAATTTCTTCCTCGATCGTTGCCTCTTCCTCAGTCGCAATTTCTTTTTCAACCGCAGTTTCAGACTGAGTACTATCGACAGTGGTTTCGCTAATTATCTTTTCTTCATCATTTTCAATTGCTGCTGTCGCACTCGTTCCTGATTCTTTTTCGATCGGGATCTCCAGCGCTTTAATGTCTAATTCTTCTTCAACTGTTTCATTTATTTCGTTATCGAGTTCGGTTGCTTGGACAGCTAGGTCTTTGCCAAACAAGCTAACATTGCCAACACTCTGTAACAAGAAAAAGAGAACAGTCAAAAAAACGATAAAATGACTTCCAAATTTTCTTTTATTCATAGGATACCTCCGAAATAATCTATTTTCGTGGCAATATTCTGTTAGATTTGATCTAAGAATATTTACATAGGTTTTTAATATTTTTTCATAACCTACAGTGTCGTTTTTATTAAACACTGATTTCTTTTGAACCATCCCTCCTTTTATTTTTATTTGTGCCAATAACTTTGACGAGATAAATGTTTGAGAAACTTCTGCAAAAATTTATTCTCTTGTCCGAATGCCCCCTTTCCTTTTAAAACTGATTCCCGAATCTCTTTCGATTTACTAGCATCTACATTTTTGGTACGAAGTACTAAATTTATTTTTTAACGCGTTCCCACAAAATGAAATGATAGAAATAAAGAGTTGCAAATAATTTATTCACATTTCTCATTTACTATATTTTAATACTTTTTTAATATTTATCTTCACAAATTTTGTCCTAAAATTTTAAGCATTTTGTCAGAAAAAGTATTAGATTACAAAATATTATTAAACAAAATAAATCATTTGTAAATCCCTAAAACACCTGATACTGCGGTATTTTTGTTTGTAACTCAAACTATTTACCATTCAAATCACTTTAATTATTTATCGATTTATCATGAAAAATTAAACTATTTTAGTCTGAAAATATATAAAATTAGTAATGTTTAATGTCATATTTATGAATTATTAATGACATTTAAAACCGCTTAATTGTTAACACTTCACAATCAATTAATATATTAGTCAAATTTATTATTATATAAATTCCACTAATAAAAGATTCAGAATAAGTGTCATTTACTATATTTTATTTTTATAAATTGCTTCAAAAGGATTTCTTATCTCGTTTTAATTCACTCTAACAAGTTTTGAAGCATTGATTTAATAAACTAGACTCTGCATAAAGTTGCTCTACTCAATTATTATTTCATTGAACAAGACATCTTCAGCACGAAATTTTAATAATAATCTTAAACCAGCGGCAGGATTTAAAATGAATAACTATACGTTTATTAACATATATATCTTTCTATATGTGAATTAAATCATCATAAAATTGCCCTATCCGTCTGTAATATAAATACCATTATATTCAATTTAGATCAGACAAAACGATCTAATCAATGTACTGACGTCATAACGTCTTTTTGAGGTGGATATAGCGATTTTCAACTTCTATAACACCGTCTTCCTTTAAACGCTTCAATTCGCGGAATAGAGATGGCCGTTGTACCCCCATCTGATCGGCAAGCTGTTTTTTGCTGATTGGCAACCGAAAGTAATTGGTCTTTTGCAAATGAGCCTGTTGTTGAAAGAAATCAAGCAAATTTTCTCTCAAAGTACGGTGCATCGTCATATATATCTTTTGATTTAGCTTTTGAGAATTAGATGAGACGATCCCAACAAAATTAAGGGTAAAATCATAGTTATAAAGTAGAGTCATGACCGCATCCTTCGTCAAATGGATAATTTCTGCTCTTTCTTGACAATATACGGAGAACGGATAAGTATGGGTATCACCAAATAATAAATTTGCACCTAAAGTGTGCCCCCTGGAAAACTCAAACATCATCATCTGAGAGCCATTTTCCGCTAAAGAATATGTCACTAAACTCCCTGATAAGATTAAGTCGAATGTTTCACACTCATCTCCTTGATCATAAAAAGTTACTCCTGACATATAATATTTTTTATCTATTTGATTGTCACAAATGAGGTTTTCTAACTTATCGGAAGAGACTGTGGCAAACAAAGGCATTTCTTTCAAACCTTCAATCATAATTGACCCCTTTCTTAATAATTGCTAATACCTAACCCCCAACCCCGTGCGAGCCAACCTATCGATCATTTCTGTCCTAAAAGTATCATATGTGTCTTTTATTTCAAATCAATAACCTTTTCAATGATGGTATTGGATTAAATTACCTTTTGTTCGGTCGATCATTCTAAGCAACTTGAATAGGAGATTTACATGGATATTTTCACCATCATCATTTGGGGCGCCACGTTGATCTTTCTGGCAATTTCTCTGGCAAAAGATAAAAAGAAGACAAAGAAAGCCCTGCGGATGGCCTTAAGATTAGGACGCAATATGTTGGTCAGCATGCTTTCTATTGTCTTTGCCATAGGTCTGATCTTGACACTAATTCCCCCGGCTGACATTGCTTCATTTTTAAGCACACGCTCTGTTTTCTTGGCCACAGTGGGCGGCGGACTTCTCGGCACTGTCACTTTGATTCCGGCATTTATTGCCTTTCCTTTGATAGGAACATTGGTCGACGCCGGTGTCAGCATGATCCCTTCTGTCGCTTTCCTGACCACCTTAACCATGGTAGGTATCGTCACTCTGCCTCTAGAAAAGGAACACTTCGGCGTTAAATTTACCGCTGTTCGCAATATCTTAAGTTTTATATTTGCTTTGCTAATCGCTTTAATAATGGGAGTTGTCTTATGAAAATATTAAAAACGATAAGAAAAAATGCCTTCCTTTTTATTGTCATTCTCACTTATACGGTAATATTTATTTTTCGACCTAAAATGGGTCTGGGTGCCGTCAAAACCAGCGGTTATTTTATCAAAGAAATGCTTATGATCATGCCGGTAGTCTTTATCTTAACCGCCCTTCTAGAGGTCTGGGTGCCTAAGAAAAAGATTATGCAATTCCTCGGGAAAGAGGCAAAACTAAAGGGTATTGTCCTCTCATTCGTGATCGGCAGCGTGTCGGCAGGTCCAATCTACGCCGCTTTTCCCATGTGCGTTATGTTGTACCGCAAGGGTGCTTCTGTGCGCAATCTGGTGATCATACTAAGTTCGTGGGCGGTCATCAAAATTCCAATGTTAATCAACGAAGCGACATTCCTTGGGCTAAAATTCATGCTTATGCGCTGGGCTCTGACCATTATTGCCGTAATTATTTTCTCTTGGATCGCCGACAAAATAATCCGACGTGAAGATATGCCTCAATCTGTCGATGAAGATATGCCACAGTCATAGTTGTCAATTAACCCAAGCCGCTGGTCGGGAAAAATATCTGCAAAAAGAGGAGAACCGCCGAAATCAATCGACGGTTCTCCTCTTAATTATGATTCTGAAATATAAGGCTTTATTTATGGCTTATAGATTGTGTGCTTTTAATATTTTGATCGATCACTAATCATTGATGCTTGACCAACCAGATCGGCTGAAAATTAATTCAGCTGCAATGTCTTATCGGAATTCATCAGAGCATCTATAACATCGGGCGCTTGAATAATCTGTGCTTCTTTTACGACAGTTTCAGGTAACACATTATTGTGCTTCATACAGGCATCACAGACGCTAAGTAGACCGCCTTTTTCGAAGAAGGCAGGGTAGACATCTTTGATCGGCGGGAAGGGCTCACCAATATCAATCTCGTCTGCATAGGATTTATTGGCAAGGCGCACGCCGTTGGATAACAATAGCAAGCGAACAGAGTAACCTTTCTCCAAGGCTTTTAATCCCATAACAAATGCAATTGTTACATTGTTTTCATCGGCTTTATCAGCGGTCAAGGTAATTAATAGATCAACTTTTTCCATCATTATCTCCTTTATTTGTTATCAAATCGTGTAACTGATTTTCATCATACTTTTAGTTTATTGATAAATCTGCTAAGTACTTCTAGTGAAATCGCCTCAGCTAATGGTTGATATATATTTAGTTTATCACGTCTACATCCCTTGTGTCGTAACAAAAGCAACTAATTTACTGGGATTTTAAAATTCACGAAACAAAATCCGCTGGTTCTATTTACGACAATTTCTCAATACATTTTATGTCCAGCCAACCATTCACCCTTCGAGTAAGTTTGGCAGTTCTTTGCTGATTGGATTAACTTTAATATATTACTTGGATTAACTCGTCAATTTGAAAGGGCATGCAGATGTTATATTAGACTATAAGTAACAGAGTTTTATGAATATTTTGTAGGCAATAGGTCCATGCTGAACTGATCAGACCTACCCTGAAACATACAAGGAGTTCTATTTAAATGATTAACTTAAGAGATATTTATAAAGAAAAATTATCCAACAATCAGCACAATCAAGAAGCGTCCAACATGATGTGGAATCGGCGCGCCAAGGAAGTAGCCGGTCTGGCTAAGGTTACCGGCGACGGCGGCTACTGGCAATTCTTTATCGAGCGAGCCAACCTCAAAGGAACTCGTGTCCTAGACGCAGGTTGCGGCGCGGGACGTTATTTAAAGAAAATTATGGATGCCGGTGCTCTGGGCGAAGGTCTAGAACCAGCAGAGCTCATGGCCGATGAGGCAGTAAATTATTTGCGTGGCGCAGGCTATGAGCCGCCCATCCATCGAGTCGCTTTTGAGGATTTCGACCCACCCCATAAATATGACTATGTCTTCATATCTAACAGCCCAATTAGCAGTCGCTATGAAAATTATGAAAAATTGATATCAATTGCAGAAAAAGGACTTTTCATAGGCTCGTGGCTCAAACGGCGAGACTCTCTCTGTGAAGAGATCGCCCATGAACTGGGTAAAGATTTTGTTTTCACTCGCCACGAGACCTTGACCAGCTTGCTGAATCTCTTTATCAGCGACGGCTATTACCCTGATTATTCCGCGGTGATCGACAAGGGCACCCACACCGTTGAACCCGAAAAAGTAGCCAAACGCTATACCAGCTGGATTTTCGGCGCAGATTATAGCGACGACAATGAACAAATTGTCTTGCAGCAACTTTTGGCAAGGAAAAAGCGGGATGGACAACTTACATCAACCTATGCAGGAGCACAAGGTATGTTATATGTGAATTTGCAGCTTAATTTTTAGCCGTTGTCCCAAACATATATTTAACAATTACGCAAACATAACTAAGGATGCAATCGGTCTGTAAAACAGAATCATTGCATCCTTTCTAATAGTCAAAGTTAATCTGTATTAGATTTCACTGCGCTTGCGACGATAATTTAAAGCAAAAAGTATGAGGGATACCACAAGTACCGCAACAATAAAAATAACCGAAACAGTAGGCGCAATTTTTTTATCACCCCAATACAGCAAAATGCCGTACGCCTCTTTATAGTCGAGTACCACTTGCTCTGGCAGACCGGCAAAACACGCATTCGCCGCATCGGACGCTAAAGCCTGTCGCAACAAAGCTGCAATATGTCCAAATGGCAAAATCTTTATAATGACTTGTACCGCATTGGGCAACAATCCCACCGGTACATAAAGACCATTTAAAAATCCGATGATCGTGCCCAGCACCAAGCTGAAGTTGCCGTAGGCACTCGTAGTCTTCAATAGAGAAACAAAGAATCCCATCAGCGCTGCATTCATTAAGGCAGACAACAAGATATAGCCACTACATTTTAGAATGTGACTCAAACTAAATGTATAGATCCCACTCAAATGAATATAGCCGCCGTAGCCGATCAACGCCACAAGGCTGATAATTGTGCCGATGAGAAAGGCGGAAATAAATTGAGCGACCGGATAATAAGTCTGTTTCATCGGGGAACTTTTAAAGTCCATCAATTTCTTTTTTTCTAAGTCATTGACCATGGTTGCGTAGCCGCCCAGGGTACTGGTCACTGTGGTAATAGACAGCAGTCCCGCCAAAACCCAAGTATTGATCAAAGCCTTGATCTTGTCATCTGAAATCATGCCACCGCTGGCACTGGCAATTGCATCGATCTGCACCTGAGCTAAAAATAAAACATACAAGACAATGACTATTAAAACAGTCAGAAGGGAGAAGAAAACTGCCACCTTGTCCCGAAAATATAATTTTAAATTACGATCAATTAAAGCTCTCATTCTTCCACCTCTTCCCTACCCATTATATTGAGGAAGACATCGTCCAACGTCCCGTGAATCACCTCGAAAGATGTCATGCCGCCGTGACTCTGAGTGAAGTTTAAAATATCAAGAGCCTGTTCCGGCGATGTCACTTCAATTTGCACGTGATAGGGCAAAATTTCATAAGGCACAGTCTGGTCACCCAACCAATTTTTCAGTTCATCCGATGCACCATAAATTTTTAATAGATCCATCGCATGTTTTTCCTTTAATCCAGTCGGCGTGTCATCTGCCACAATTTTTCCTTCACGTAAAATGACAACTTTGTCGGCGTCCGCCGCTTCTTCCATGTAGTGAGTTGTCAGAAAAACCGTCATGCCATAGTTTTCTTTCATATTCTTAATGGCATTCCAAATTGCCCGGCGGCTCTTGGGATCAAGTCCGGTGGTGGGTTCGTCTAAAAATAACAGCTGTGGTCTATTCAACATGGCCCGGGCGATGTCTGCCCGTCGTTTTTGACCGCCCGACAATTTTCCATAAGGTCGATCAATATAAGAGTCACATTCGGTGTTGATGCTGACATCTTTTATACGGGCTTCGAGTTCACTGCGACCGAGATTATAGAGAGACCCCCGCATAGTTAAATTTTCTTTTACAGTCAATAGATCATCCAAGACGCTGTTTTGGAAAACAACGCCGATACCCTGTCTAATCTTATCGTCTTCCCGCCCCAGCTCATGATTGAGCACTCGGACGTCACCGCTATTTTTTGCCAACAATGTTGTAAGTATATTTATAGTGGTGGATTTGCCGGCACCATTGGTTCCCAGGAAGGCAAACAACGTTCCCGGTTCGACATTAAATGAAATATTCTTAACTGCCGTAAAGTCGCCGTACTTTTTTATTAAACCTGATACTTCAACGATATTTTTCATATTAATCCCTCAGTCTATTCATATTTGAGGTGTATAAGTAAAGCGAGGTTATCAAACAAACATTAAATTTATGTTGGATTTCGGTTAAATTTTGATCAGATAATTTGGTTTCTAAGGTAAAGACTTTTGTCAATTGATCGGGTTGTTCAAAAGTCAAAATCTCTGCCACAAACGCGGTTGTCCGGGCAGAGATTCTCAAGTTTTATGCAACCAAATATATTCCACCTTTGTATCAGTAGTAACAACGCAATAATTAATGACTATTTAATCAGAGGGGTCTTGCCATAGGTCTTAGGTATACCAACGCGCAAGTTCACCATATCGTCGTGGATTGGTTTGACACCCTGGTTGACTTCCACAAAGCCCTGCACTGAGAAGTAGATCAAAATATCCGAGGCATCCCAACCATAGACAGGTGTCATCAGGCGGGCTAATTCTTTGCTAGCGAGAATCAAAGATTCCTCATAGTTAGCACCGGTGGCATTGACATACCAGCGATCCTTTAACTCCGTAACAGGCCAATTCAATTCAAAGTCTTTGATCAGTGAAATTTTCACCGTCACTTCGCCAGAAATCTCTACACCAGTGCCACTCAATTCGCCGTCGCCCATGGTGGCATGGAGATCCCCCATTTGAAGCAGTGCACCAGGAACTCGAACGGGCAGATAGACTCGCGTGCCAGCCGCTATTTTATTGCTGTCCATGTTGCCGCCGTGACTGCCGGTATAGCCACAGGCTATATCATCCTCTGCGGGAGCGGTACCAATGACGCCAATCATCGGATTGATCGGCCAAGTGATGTCATTAAACTTGGCGTAACCGTCTTCAATGGGAATCTCTCTTGTGCGGGGTTCGATGGACTCATAGAGCGGTCCGGTATCGCTAAATGTGCATGATATGCCTTTATCCGCGACATCGATGTTACAAATATCCACAACCAGAACATCTCCCGGTTCGGCACCCTCAACGAAGACAGGACCGGTGGCTGGATTGGCGTGACTTAGGTCTATCTCTGCCACAAGTTGGGATTCATTTTCAATCTGCTCACAGAAACAGTCTAAGGTCTTAAAAAGAAGAATCTCACCTGGCTTAGCGGTAGCGACGGGTTCATTGTCTTTGGAAAATGTATATGTATATTTTTCGATTCTTTGCATGTTAACCTCCTCAAGTAATGTGCAAATCATAAAAAATATTGTGATCAAAAGAAATAAAATTGATTAACTTTAATCATATCAATGATTTCAACTTTTTACCCATTATTAATTTGGCAAAACCGCTTCTTGATTATTTCATATATATCTTTATTTCAATTTCAGTAAAATTTTGCTGCGACCTATCAAGCCTGTCGACCACACACCAGACACCATCTGTCAGCCATTTATTACTTAATTAAGAAATCGACTATATATGCCTAATCAAAAAACGTGATAAACTCATATCATCGTTTCGCCTTGTAGTTTGATCACTAGAAAGCAATGAATAAAAAACTTCTTTTAATGAATACAGTTCGCGCTATAATCAGTCGAGCCTTAGGTGACGCCCGACCTGAAGCTGCTGTCAGAAAAGCTTTGCTGATAGATCCGCCCCATCCCGCGGGACATCTATATCTCTTGGCCATTGGCAAAGCAGCTTGGTCCATGACGAAAGCAGCTCAAGACGTGGTAGGAGATCGACTAAAAAAAGGCATAGTCATTACCAAATATGGTCACAGCGAAGGGGAAATTCCCCATTGTGAAATCTACGAAGCAGGTCACCCCGTCCCCGACGAAAACACGTTGACATCCACAACGTCTGCTTTGCATATGACAGATCAGATGAGCGCCGATGACCACCTTATTTTTCTCATTTCCGGTGGCGGTTCTTCTTTATTTGAAAATAGCGACCTCAGCCTCGCGGAGCTAAAATCAATCAACAAACAACTGTTGGGTTCGGGCGCAGACATCAGCGAGATCAATACAATCCGCAAGCGACTATCCAATGTAAAAGGTGGACAATTTGCCCTTCGTTGCGCCCCTACCCACATCACATCGATCATTCTGTCCGACGTCTTGGGGGATCGCCTAGAAAGTATAGCTTCGGGACCTGCTTATCCTGTCAGCGAAACAACCGGCGAAGCCATAAATATAGTTGAGAAATACCACTTGAAACTCTCTCACCAGGCTCGCGCACTCCTCTATAAAGATATGCCTCAAATTCTAGATAACGTGACCTCCCATATCGTAGGATCTGTATCAGGTCTTATGAAAAGTGCTGCTCAAGTTGCCGAACATCACGGCTTCGAAACCGTCCTATTGACCGACACCGCTGACTGCGAGGCTCGTGAACTAGGCAGACTCCTCGGCGCCGTTGCCCGCACCCATGCTGGAAGCGACAAGAAAAAAGCCTTTCTCATAGGCGGCGAAACCGTGGTCACCCTCAAGGGGTCTGGCAGCGGAGGACGCAACCAGGAAATAGCCCTAGCTGCTGCGCCCTACATAGAGGGATTGGACAACGTGGTCATCTTTTCTTTTAGTTCTGATGGGACAGATGGTCCCACCGATGCCGCAGGTGGTTTGGTTGACGGAGAATCACTCCAACAATTGAGGGCAAAGGGCTTTGAACCCGCAGACGTATTGTCTGAAAACAACAGCTATCCGGCACTCCAGGCAATTGACGGTCTTATTATGACCGGACCGACAGGAACCAACGTCAATGACCTAAGCGTCATTTTAATTGTCCCGCGATAAGTTAAATTGCTCTCAAATTTTTAAATTCAGCTAACTTTAACACGTTGATTTATTGTTAAAATTAGCCCCAGTTGGAATCCAGCTGAAATATCGCTGATCGAAGATTATATGGTAAGGATATGGAAAATCAAATTCTAGGAAAAGTGGGCAAAATACTCGCAATCATATTGATCTTAATTATACTTTTTCTCCTTCTCTGCTGCCTCAATCACAGAATCCAGCTAAAGCGCGAAAAAAGTTTTCGAGAACCTTTGGGTACCATGGTCAACGTCAATGGAAATGAGATGTGCATCTATAGCGAAGGCGACGAAAAAGACAAACAGACCCTGGTCTTCATGTCGGGGGGCGGAACCTGTTCTCCTATTTTAGATTTCAAATCTCTATATTCTCTGTTAAACGAAGACTACCATATTGTAGTTGTTGAAAAATTTGGCTACGGCTTTAGCGATGTCATTGATGAAGAAAGACAGGTCGAGAACATATTGGAGGATACCCGGACAGCTTTGCAAAAAGTAGGCATAGTACCTCCTTTTATCTTGTGTCCACATTCCATGTCCGGCATCGAAGCCCTTCACTGGGCTCAGACTGAACCTGATGAAGTGACCGCAATTATAGGACTTGATATGGCTGTGCCAGAAGCTTATCAAGCAATGGAGATTAATCCTGCACAACTTAGATTGATCCAGTTTGCCTCTTCCATTGGTGGAACCCGTCTGATTCCCAACTTGGCAGAGGGCGCAGCCATCGAGCACGGCACTTTGATCGAAGAAGAAAAGGATATCTATAGAGCTGTATTTTATAACAAGACGATGAACAAAACTATGGTCTCTGAGATGCTCCAGATCAAAGAAAGTGCCGCTGAAGTTGCCGGTATGAAGATACCGCAAGTACCTGTCTTGATGTTTTGTTCCAACGGTGACGGCACAGGATTTTCCGGATCATTATGGAAAGAAATGCAAACAGATTTTGCCGAACAATATGCAGCCGACATTATATATTTAGACTGTCCGCATTATGTGCATAATTACGATTATTTTCACATTGCTGAGCAGATCAATAATTGGCTTAAATACAAGAATCAATAGAAACAAATGCTCCTCTTGATTCCCACTGCTAAATCTATCAACTTATTTCTGCAATTATAACCTTATAGTTTGAATAAGTTGTTCAATCTCAATTTTTGTATGGTCAAATTTATTTTGCAAAAAATCAGCGACTTCGGCAACCTGTGGCACACTACTAATTCCACCAAATCGGGTCGTAGAAAGAGAAGCTGTTGCACTTGCTATTACACCGATGTCTAATAAATCCCTTTTGCTTAGCAAATGAGGATCTAAAGTAAATCCCCCAGATTCTTTTTTATTAGAAGATTTCCTTTGACAGAGTCTATAAAACAAGCTCCAAGCTGTGCCGCCAAAAATATCGCCCGCTCCCGTCGTATCAACGGTTGTTGCCTGTGTAAAGCCGTCAACGAAAACCCACTCGACACGCTGATCAGATGTGCGGCGAGCTACAATAGAACCATCAACACCCATTGTTATAAATGCAATTTTGATCCCATCGTTGCTAAATAGTCTGCGAACAGCCTCCCTGTGGACATATTCTCTTTGGGTCGAATCTCCTGTTGCTAGGACATCACTTAATTCAGGATAGGCAAAAACCAATTCGTCCAAACCTATTTTCGTACTGTCGGTGTGTGTTAACCCCCAAAGAATGGCCTCTCTAGCTTTATTTTCATCGCGCCATATAAATGACCGGTAATTGGGATCAAAACTGATCCAAACGCCATTTTGACGAGCATATTCAACTGCATATATCATTTCAGCCGCAGTGGCTTCGTTAGACATAATAAAAGTGCCAAAATGCAAACAACGGGCATTCTTAACAACAGCAGCAGTTTTATCATCCATCTTAAAAAACTGATCTGCTCCTGGTTTGCGAGCAAAACTAAATGAACGATCGCCTGTTTCATCCAACGTAACAAAGGCAAGCGTTGTAAACGCCTCTGGATATACTTGAACGGCCGATACATCAATATCTAGGTCCTGCAGTGTTCCGGACAATCTCTGACCAAAATAATCATCTCCGATGCCACCGATAAATCCCGCCTTCAAACCACGAGCTGAGCACGCTGCCAAAAAATTGGCAGGTGCACCACCCGGTAAAGCACTAAGAATTGGATAATTGACGTCGTTGACACCATAAGGAGCAAAATCGATGAGCAATTCACCAATTGCAACGACATCTAAATGGTTGATCTCAGATGAACTTGTTTTCATTGCAACTCCTCCCATTCCTGCCAATCGTTAAATACCAAAACTCTGATATTCGAATTATACCAGCTCATACATCTATCTATAGTAAACACTGTAATCTAGTAGGTTGAGTCAATAGTCCCATCTGATGACCTTCATCACCATAGCAACGAGATAAAAGGCAGTCCGTTCACCAACACAATACCTGCCGAAGCTCAATTAATCGAACTAATGAACAACGAAAATGATTTATAGTAGGTTTGTAGTAGGGTAAAAGATGAAAACCCCTGTAACTAGTGCGTTACAGAGGTTTTTGGCGGAGAAGGGGGGATTCGAACCCCCGCACGCTTGCACGCCTAACGATTTAGCAAACCGTCCCCTTCGGCCTCTTGGGTACTTCTCCAAATTATAATTCATTAAGATCATAATGCTGATCTAAATTAGGTTAGAACCCTCTTCAGTCAGCGTTTA